>JAAHIA010000186.1 GCA_010671975.1 Leptolyngbya sp. SIO4C1
TGGCGGTGCCGGTACAGGCACCGCCAGCCCTAACGCCAGCAACGCGGCTAATAGTGAACGACTCCAGACCGGCTGAAAACGCATATAATTTTAAAGAGATAAAAAGAGCAAACTGACAGCCCAGGCTGCCTACTGCCCCAAGATAGCACCTGCCTCTCTGCTGCTTGATCCCGCTGTGCCGCTTTCCCAACCTCTCTCACCTGCCCTACAGCGACTGCCGCACCAGCTCACAGCCTACCTGTAGCGCCGCTTGCCGCGTTCGGTAGACTTCCCCATCGTTGAGCACGCTGAGCTCTGGCGTGATTACCCAGCAGCGGTAGCCCACGGCAGGCGTATGACTAATGCCGACTATCCATCCTGGGAACGCCAAAAGCTGCACTAGCCTGCTGTCAACCATCGCTATCTCAACTGCTGTCTCATCAGTGTGAATAAATCCTATTTTAGCGGTCAAGTTAGTTCAGGGGTACTATACTGAGTTAAGTTAACCAACCGATTCATTGAGTCAAATCATCCTTTATTTCGCGTCCTGAGGTATTCATGGCAGCAACTGCACCCGCCGAGAAAGGCAAGGCCGAAAAAGAAAAGGCGCTCAGTCAGGTTCTGACCCAGATTGAGCGTAATTTTGGCAAAGGCTCGATTATGCGGCTGGGCGAAGCTAGCCGCATGCAGGTAGAGACCATTCCAACCGGCGCACTGACGCTCGATATCGCGCTCGGGGGTGGCCTCCCCAAAGGGCGCGTCATTGAGATTTACGGACCAGAAAGTGCTGGTAAAACGACGCTAGCGCTGCACGCGATCGCAGAGGTACAGCGTCAGTGCGGCATCGCCGCGTTTGTCGATGCCGAGCACGCGCTTGACCCCGTTTACGCCAGCGCTCTAGGCGTCGATGTAGAAAATCTGCTGGTGTCTCAGCCCGACACTGGCGAAATCGCGCTAGAAATTGTCGATCAGCTAATTCGCTCTTCAGCGGTCGATATCATTGTGGTCGATTCGGTTGCCGCGCTCACCCCGCGCGCCGAAATTGAAGGAGAAATGGGCGATGCGCACGTCGGTCTGCAGGCGCGGCTAATGAGCCAGGCGCTGCGCAAGATCACGGGCAACATTGGCAAGTCGCAGTGCATGGTGGTCTTCCTCAATCAGCTGCGGCTCAAGATTGGCGTCACCTACGGCAACCCAGAAACCACGACCGGCGGCAACGCGCTAAAGTTCTATGCCTCAGTCCGACTGGATATTCGCCGGATTCAGACGCTGAAGAAGGGCAACGAGCAGTACGGCATTCGCGCCAAGGTCAAAGTGGCCAAAAACAAGGTGGCGCCGCCTTTTCGAATCGCAGAATTCGACATTCTCTTTGGTGAAGGCATCTCTAGCCTGGGCTGTCTAGTCGATATGGCCGAAAGCACGGGCGTGATCACGCGCAAAGGCTCTTGGTACAGCTATGACGGCGACAACATCGGTCAGGGGCGCGACAACACGATTCAGCGCTTTAAAGAAGATGCGGCCTTTGCTCAGCAGATTGAGCAGCAGGTGAGAGAAAAGCTCTCGCTCTATCAGCCGCCCATCGAGTCTGAGGACAGCAGCGAAGAAGAGTAAGGCGCAGGCTACTGCCAGCTGTTTAACCAAAACCGCGATCGCAGCTCAGCTTGGCTCAGCGGCAGGCCGAGCTGCACCGGTAGCCAAAACCAGAAAGCAGCCGCGATCGCAATTAGCATAGCTATCGCCGCCAGGCGCCAGGCCCGGCGCGGCGAGATTAGCCACTGGCTCAGCAGCCAGGCCAGCGCTAAAAAGCCAAACACGGCAGCTGGTAAGTAGTGATAGAGAAAAGTGCAGCGGCTGACCAGCGCCCAGGGCAGCCAGCTGAGCGCGTAGTTGAGCAGAATGTAGCGACTGCAGCGCTGCCCCTCTAATCTCAGCCCCGTGACCAGGGCCACCAGCGCCCCCACCGACAGCCACCAGAGAACCGGGTTGCCCAGGCCGTGCACGTCGTAATACAGTCCGTTAGCCGCTTTTTCATACCAGTAGGCGACCGGACGCAGCAGCAGCGGCCAGCTGTACCAAGGCGAGCAGTAGGCGTGAGCAGCCGAATCTAGCTGCAGGTGAAACCGTAGAATTTGCTGATGAATGCGCCAGAGGCCAGGGCTGGTCTGCAGATGCGGCAGCCAGAGTAGGCCGTAGGTGAGCAGCGGTAGGGCGACCAGCAGCAGGCCCCTCGTCCATCCTTTATTCCACATGCGGGACCAAACCGAGCGCATGTTTGAATAGAGCGTATCCGCATGGCAATCGTGTATCAGCAGCCCCAGAATGAAGGGCAATCCGCTCCATTTGGTGGCCAAGCTGGCCCCTAGCGCTAGGCCAGCCAGCGCGCGATCGCGACCTGCTCCCCGCAGCCAGAGCCAGTGGCTCAAGCAGCCCCAAAAGACCAGATGAATATTGATCAGCGCGTAGCGAGATTCCACCACAAACAGGCCGTCAATCGCTACAAAGCTGCCGGCTAAGAGCGCAAACAGCTGTCGCTGCAGCAGCGGGCTGCCGGCGCTAATCTGCCAGGCGATGCCGGCGACCACGGGCGGCGTGAGCGTGCCAATCAGGGCGCTTACCCAGCGATAGCTGATGGCTGCTAACGGCTGCCCTAGCTGCTCATGCATCGGCAGCGCTGCCAGCTCAGCCAGCGGCTGCCCCAGCCAGAGGCCGGCTGCGATAAGATACTTGCCAAGCGGTGGATGTACGTCAAACACAGGCTGATGCTGCCAATATTGGTAGGCAAACTTAGCAAAGTGGGCTTCATCGAAGACCAGCGTATTAAACTGGCCCAGCTGCCAAAATCGCAGCAGACCCGCGATTAGCAGCAGGCCCGCCAGTCCTACGCCAGCCCATCGCGCAGTTAGTTTACTCATGCCGGTTTAGCGCTTTGCTGCTTGTTCGACTCAAAGGGGGTTCTATGTCTGAGGCTGTATCCGATGCTGATCGTTTATCGCTGGCTCGGCAGTATGCGCCTGCGACCGAGCGCAACCGCGAGCCTATCTTAGCGGTCTTAGCGCAGGTGCTGCCGCCCACCGGTACCATCCTGGAGACTGCCAGCGGCACCGGTCAACATGCGGCTTACTTTGCGCCCCGGCTGATGCCGCGCTACTGGCTGCCCAGCGATCCTCAGCCGCTGCTGCGCGCTAGCATTCAGGCTTGGGCCGAAACAGCCGCGTCTGATCGACTGCTGTCGCCCGTGGCTCTAGATGTGTCTGCCCCCCGCTGGCCGGTCGAGGCGGCTAGTTTTCAAGATCGGCTGACGGCTCAAGGCGCGCCGGCCATTGCTGCCATCGTCAATATCAATATGATTCATATTTCGCCCTGGCAGGCCTGCCTCGGGCTGCTGGCCGGTGCCAGTCGAATCTTGCCGGCCGCTGGCGTGCTGTATCTCTACGGCCCCTACCAGCGGCAGGGGCGTCACACGGCGCCGAGCAACGCTGCCTTTGACAAGCAGCTGCGATCGCAAAACCCAGCCTGGGGCGTGCGATCGCTAGAAGCTGTTACGGCTGCGGCCGAGGCGCAGCAGCTGCAGCTGCAGACCGTGGTTGAGATGCCAGCCAATAACCTATCTGTGGTCTTTGCAAAAAAATCTTAGGTTTTCCTGTCCTGACGGTTAATTTGCTGAAATATAGAGATAGCCCCCTGCATCAAGCCTGACTAAGCCCCCCATGGCAAACCGCAACCATTTACGGCTGATTAAGCAAGGCGTCACTGATTGGAATCGGTGGCGAGCTGAGCAGCCCGATGCCAGCCCAGATCTGAGTCAGGCCGATCTGTCGGCTGCCGATTTGTCAGCTGCTCATCTTGAACGAACAAACTTTTACGGGGCTAATCTATACAAAGCTTGCTTAGAGGGTGCTCAGCTGAGCTGGGCCAATTTCAGTACCGCCAATCTCGGCCAGGCCCAACTGCGTGCCGCCGACTGCAGCTATGCCAACCTACAGCAGGCAGATCTCACCCGCGCTAACCTACAGCAGGCCAATTTGACGAACGCCTACTTAGGCGCGGCTAAGCTAGCCGCTGCCGATCTCTCAGATGCCTGCTTGACCGGTATCTGCATTAAAAACTGGCAGCTGACGCCAGCCACTCGGCTTGATCGGGTGAGCTGCCGCTATTTCTACCGAGAGGATCGCTATCAGGGCCTTTATCCAGAGCAGGGAGACTTTGAGCCTGCCGCGATTGAGCCGACTTTACGAGCCACGGCAGTTCCCCTAGTGCCTAGCGATCGCAGCGCAGCTCGGACTGCGCGAATCGGGCGCTGGCCACAGCGGCTGCTCTGGGCGCTGGTAGCGCTGGTTGGCTTGGTTCTACTGATACTCAGCAATCGCTACAGCAAAATGGCCTCGGTGCAGGTCTCGGCGCAAAACGCAAGCCCAGCAATCAAAACGGCGGCTGATTTTACCCTACAGCAATCGCTCAATATTGCTGCCGCGCCCGTCTGGGCAATCGCCCTGACGCCTAACGGGCAGACCATTGCTAGCGGTAGCTATGAGGGGACCGTGCGGCTATGGGATGTCGATAGCGGACAGCAGCTCACTGCCTTTTCAGGGCACAGCGATGCGGCCAGAGCCCTAGCGATCAGCGCCAGCGGCAGGCAGCTAGTCAGCGGCAGCGGCGACCAGACGGTACGGGTCTGGCAGCTGCAAACTCAGCGGCTGTTGTATACGCTGCGTGGGCATTCGGCCCCAGTCTGGTCGGTAGCGATTAGCCCGGATGAAGCAACCATTGCCAGCAGCAGCTACAACGGAGAAATTAAGCTCTGGCAGCTGAGCACCGGCAAGCTGCTGCGCACGCTCCAGCAGGGGACAGACCCGGTCTGGTCGGTGGCCATTAGCCCAGACGGTCAGCTGCTGGCTAGCGGCAGCTCCGATCGCACCGTGCGCCTGTGGAATCTACAAACCGGGCGGCTGATTCGCACGCTCGAAGGGCATAGCGATGCTGTCAGAGCCGTGGCCATTTCGCCCAGCGGCCGGCGGCTGGTGAGCGCCAGCTGGGACAATACGCTGAAGCTTTGGGACATAGAGACCGGCAAGCTGCTGCGCACGCTGCACGGGCATGACAACCGGGTAGTCACTGTGGCCTATCAGAACAATTTGATTGCTAGCGGCAGCATCGACAGCACCATTCGACTGTGGGATGCTCGCACCGGCGACCTGCAGCAGGTGCTAACCGAGCCGACTGGCTGGGTGCTAGTGGTGGCGCTCAATCAGGCGGCTGATCGCTTAGTCAGCGGCAGCCGAGGCGAAAATTTGAAGATTTGGCAGCGGCCCGGCGGATCAGAAGAGCGCGCTAACTGATGGCATCAACTGGCATCAATTTTTGCTAGCCGCAATAGAAATCTCAGGCTAGAATTGGGCATGACGCGGCTGCTTTGTGCGCAGTCTAGAACATTCGCTTACGGAGTGATACAGAACTTATGAAGGCGCAGCTCCTCGTTTCTACCGCACTGCTGACCCTGCTAGCCGTTCCGGGTAAGGCCCTGGCTCATGCCGTGCAGACCAACTACCTGCTGAATGGTCAGCAGCTCGAGATTCAGAGCACCTTTGGCAACGGTGAGCCGCTCAAAGGGGCCAAAGTGTCTGTCTATTCGCCCAGCAACCCGGCTCAGCCTTGGGCCCAGGGCACCACGGACAGCCAAGGCCGGTTTGAATTTGCGCCCGATCAGGCGATCGCAGGTGATTGGGAAGTGATGATTCGACAGCAGGGACACGGCGATATTTTAACCGTACCGGTGGGTCGCGACGGCGTTGAGGCCGATTTGATTAGCGATCGCGGCGGCAGCGACCTGCACTATGCCAAGGCACCCTGGTCGCTGGTCGGAGCTAGCGCGATCGCGCTGCTGGTGCTGGCCGCTCGGACGCTGCGTCAAGCGCAGCCATAGCCTGCAGGCTCATACTTTACTCCAGCAATTTACTATGGCCGGTCAAGCCGCTGCAGTGGCTTGACCGGTAGCGCTTTTTCAGCATGAAATCCGCTAATTTAAGCCAAAATCGGACTTTTCTGGAGGAAGCGTGCGCTTTTTTAACCGCTTGAGCGTTTAGTCTAAGCTGATGCTCATGTTTTTGTTCGTTAGTATGAGCTCAATTTTGCTGATTGCCTACCTTGGCTACAGCAGCGGTCGCTCAGCTCTACGTCAAACTATTGAAAACAGCCTAACCAGCATTCGTTCAGCTCGGGCTTATCAGATTGAATCCTATTTTGCCAATACGCATGCTCAGACTAGAACGCTGAGCCAGGACCTGATGGTGGTAGAGGCCATGCGCGCTTTTCGCGCGGCTGCCCCGGCGCTGACCAGTCAGAATCTACCGCCGACTCAGCTGGCTGAGCTGCGCCGCTACTATCAAGAAATTTTTATTCCGCAGCTGGCCGCCAACCAGCGAGCTGGGCCTGCGGCTGCGATCGCGCTTTCCTCAGCTGGCTGACGTGGTGCAGGAAGTACGCAATCTGGTGCTGCCAACGCTGGCGCTGCTAATCTTACTCACTCGGGTGCTAGAGCTAGACGATCAGCGAATTGGGCTACGCATCGTTGAAACGCTGTTTTGGGTTTCCGCTATTCATACGGCGCTGGCGCTGGTCAACGTAGCGCTGTTTACCGGCGTTCGCCCCCACACGTGGCAAGCCAAAGTGCCTAAAATCCTGCGCGACCTGATCCGCGTCTTTTTGATTTTGATTGGCATCACCATTGTCTTGTCGACCGTTTGGCAGGCCGATCTAAGCGGTCTAATCACGGCGCTAGGCATTAGCTCGATTGTTCTGGGTTTGGCCTTGCAAGATACGCTAAGTAACCTATTTTCTGGCGTTGCGCTGCTGTTTGAGCGCCCCTTTGACATTGGTGACTGGCTAAAAATTGGCGACATGATCGGCAGGGTAGAAGAAATCAACTGGCGCTCGGTGCATCTGGTGACGCGCGAACGCGAGCTGCTAATTGTGCCTAGCTCGATTTTGGCGCGCGAGGTGATTCGCAACTATCGCCGCCCGATCAAGCTGCATGTGGAGCCGGTCGAGATTGGCTTTTCTTATGACGACCCGCCTAATAAAGTTAAGCGCGTGCTGGCTGAAGCGGCCCTAGAAACCGCCGGTATCTTAAATCAGCCGGCACCGAGGTGCAGACCGTTAGCTACGATGATTTTGCCATCACCTATCGAGTGCGGCTCTATCTGCCGACCTATGAAAATCTGCCGCAGGTGCGCGATGAGTTTATGACCCGTATCTGGTACACAGCGCGGCGCAACGGACTGAGCATTTCCTTCCCGATTCGCAATGTCTATCACCAGGAGATGAAGCCGGCTACCCCGGACGAGGTATTGAGCAATTAGCAGCCAGGCGAGCCTGACATCGGTGGTTGCAACTGCCGATCTAGAGGCTTTGGCCATTGAAACCACCACGTTTCAGCAAATTCTCGACCAAACGCCGCGCCTAGCGCGAGAGATTGGGGCTATTGTCTCACTGCGACGGCAGACCGTCGATCACCTACAGCTAGCAGACCGCGTCACCAGCGCGCCCTAGAGCCGTCGCTGTTTGCGAATCTGGGTTTGCAGATCGGCTAAGTCGGTGTAGCAGTCGGCAATGTCAATCAGCGCATCGCTGGTCATCGACTGCAGGCTCACCACTTCTATTCTGACGCCGCGCCGGCTGAGCGCATCCAGCGCATAGGTCAGGTGACCATCGCCACTGAGCACCGTAACCGTGCTGCAGTGCTCAGCCAGCTGCAGCATATCAACGGCCATTTCTACATGCAGATTGGCTTTGCGGCTGCCGTCTGTATACTGCATCAAATCTTTACTGATAACCCGGTAGCCGTGTCGGCTCAGCCAGAGTAAAAATCCACGCTGCTTCTCATTGTGAGGGTCAACGCCGGTGTAGAAGTAGGCTCGCAGCAGCTGCCGCTCGGCGGTCAGAGCGCTCAGCAGCCGCAGGTAGTCAATTTCAATTCCCAGGTAGGAAGCGGCATAAAAGAGATTTGACCCATCGACTAGCAGCGCCATGCGCTCGCTAGAGACAATTCCGGGGTGATTGGCTCTAGCGAGCGAGTCTGAACCTAGCGCTGCAGACGATCGATAGCTCGTTTCTAGCGCTTTGCTGATAGGACTATGGGAGGGAGCGGCAGGGTAAACATGCCCACCAGGCTCATTGCCATTTTGCTCAGATTGACTGCTCATGCTTGATTGGAACGTGACATCGAAGGTAATTAGGTTCAATTAATTAGACTTATCAAAGAAATTAGATTTTAATATTTATTTAATAGTTTACTGGGCAGAGGAGATTGCTTGCCAAAAAGGAATAAGAAATTTGTAGTGGAATTCGCTAGGCTGTTTACACAACCAGCCTCAATCGCTAGTTATGAAACGGTTTACGCAGCTTTTTCAAGCTGTCGATGCGACTACTTCTACCAACGAAAAAATTCGCGCGCTGCAGCGCTATTTCCATATGGCTGAAGCAGCCGATGCTGTCTGGGCGCTCTACCTATTTCTAGGTAAGACCCGCAAGCGGCTGATTACCTCTCGCGTGCTGCGCGATATCTTTTTACAAATCTCAGATATTCCAGAATGGCTGTTTGAGGATAGCTACAGCCACGTTGGCGACTCGGCTGAGACAATTGCCCTGCTGCTGCGCGATATCTCGTTGCCCGCCCCGGTTGAGGTAACCGTCAACAGCGATACGCCGCTGCACGTTTGGATGACGTCGGTGATTCCGCAGGTGCGGACGGTAGAGGACGAAACGGCGCTGCGCGATCTGATTGTCAGCTGGTGGGCCGGGCTAGAAGACTATGAGCTGTTTGTGCTGAATAAGGTGCTTACCGGTGCTTTTCGCGTCGGGGCTTCTAGCAAGCTGGTGATTAAAGCGCTCGCCGCAGAGTACGATCTGAGCGAGGCGGTGCTGACCCATCGGCTGATGGGCGACTTTGAGCCCACCGCAGACTTCTACCGGCAGCTGGTGTCGCAGGCGTCTGATAGCGATTCACCCAGTCGCCCCTATCCCTTTTTTCTGGCAGCCCAGCTAGAAGAAGCTCGCTTTGCCTCAGAGACAATGGCTGACTGGCAGGCCGAATGGAAATGGGACGGCATTCGCGCTCAGCTGATTCATCGAGCTGATCAGACCTTTATCTGGTCGCGCGGTGAAGATCTGATTACCCCTCAGTTTCCAGAGCTAGAAGCGCCG
>JAAHIA010000187.1 GCA_010671975.1 Leptolyngbya sp. SIO4C1
TGTTTTCTTTATCGAATCCGTATATCTTATATCTTTCTATCTTTCCATCTTTTGAAAGCAAAAAAACTGAAATTACTTGAGGCTTAATTTTTTTATAAATACATTCAAAAGCTTCATCGAACACGTCATCAACACTTTCATATGTCAATATTCTATTGCCAAATTTTCTTAGATTTAGAATATCTTCAAGAGAAATTGACATGACCTCACACAATCCTTACTATTAAGCCTAGAATGCAATGCAGAATTTAATAAATGAAGATTCAAGCTACGTACACTCTATCTAGTATTAATTTTGCTGCTTGTAATACTTTTTAACTCTGTAATTACACAACAGATTACATAAAATGAGCCGTACATTTGGAGTTATCACTATAGTTTCCATAATTTTTGGATATATCTCCAACTCAAAGATACTTCAGATTTAGAGCTATTTAAACAAACTTCACGATGATTAAAGCACAGCAGTACGAATGATCTGTCAATGGGCTAAAACAGGTTTACTTGATTTTTTCCTATTATTCTTTTCCACAAAAAATAAGGCAGTAGCGAACGACACGAACTGCCTTACTTCTAAAGATGTGCTTTCTATGCTTTCAAGGCTGCTTGCCTTTAAAGTATTTGAGATTGCTTCAATAAGGGGGTGTTGAGCCTGCCAAAGTTCCAAGCTCAACTAAACAAACAAGATAAGCTTGAGCTAGAGAATCTACTGCTGCTCTAGCATCAGCTGCGTCACAGCGCTGACCTCGTTGTCTAAACGAGCCACGGCTTCAACCTCGTATTGAGTGCCAGAGCTCACAACCAGCGGGGCCGGTACGCGAATGCTAAATTCGCCATTCATATCAGCAATCACCGTCTCATCTACCAGCTGAGTCGCCCCAACGTTCAAAAAGCCTCCCACCAGCGGCGTGCTCGCGTTCACCTCAATCTCAACGGTCGCGCTGGGACGGGTGCGCCCCGTCAGCGTGAAGCCGCGCGAGGCAATCTGCTCACCGCTGCTGTGGCTGGTGAATTCTGGCTTGAGGCTGCTGACGGCGGTCTCCACGGGCGTATCGGCTGCCGCCTGGTCGGGCTCTGCGGCCGTGGCATCGGTTGAGACGGCGCTAGTGCTGACTACCACCGGCTGAGCCGCCGCTGCATAGATAGTCTGCTCGCCGCGCCGCAGCTGACCAACAGCAATACTTTCGCGATTGCCAGAAAGCGAGCCATAGCTGGCCACATAGACGCCAGGAGAGACTTCCTGCGCCTGAATTTCTCTGACCATGCTGCCATCTTCAATCAGCAGCACAGAAGCCTGAGCGCCGGGAGTACCGTTAATAGTCGCTAGCAGAGTAGCTTCGTCAGCTAGCGGTTCAACGGCGTTGTGCGTGACGCTGTTGATTGCCAACTCTGGCTGCGGTGCGGCCGTTGCAAAGCTCCAGCTGGCAACGCGCCGCTGTCCTTGAATGTTGCTGTACTCTACCTGCACGCGGTGCTGCCCCGGGCTGAGCGGCTGCGCTGGCCGATAGCTAAAAAAGTTTTGAGTAATCGAGCTGTTGGCTGTCACATCTTGGCCGTCTAACAGAATGCGAACCGTGCTCACATCCACGCTGCCGCCGCTGCTGTCAAACAGGCCAGAAACCAGGGCATCAGCCGATGCGGCCTGGGCGTTGACGCTGGGTGTCACATCGACGATTCGCTGCGCCCTCGCTGCTGGCATCAGGCTCAGTCCGCTGACGAGGCCCGCCGTGCAAAGCAGTAAAAGTGAGTTTCTCATAATCATCATAAAAAGTTTGTCCTAAAGGGTGAAGCATTGCTTTTCGGCAGATCCACCGCCCTAGACCATACCGGGCTGCCCCAGACGCTTACATCCCTCGTACGAGAGACTTTTACAGCAGCGCAATGGCCAAGCTAACCGCGACAACGACCCCTAGCGCAATCCAACCTAGGTGACGCCGCCACCAGGGAATGCGATAGACAGCAGGCGGCGGCGTCACGGCGTTTACATCTTCATACAAGGTGCAAGTCTTGGCAGTTGGCCGCTGCGGAAAGTTGCAGGTGTCATCTAGGTGGTAGCGGCAGGTATCGCAAAGATAGGTATCCTGCTCGGCCCGGTAGAGCGTCATCCCCGGATGACCATAGGCTTTTAGTTCGAGTCGACAGTGCGGGCAGACAACCGCATCGGCAGCAACGGTCTGGTCGCAGCGGGGGCAGGTGGGCATGGGCTTAATCCTCCTGTGGGCAGTACTCCTTCTCTTCAACCAGCTCGTAGTCCAACGCAAAAGCCTGATCAAATGCCTGCGTTACCCGATCGAGCGCCTCGACTGGAATCGACTTCCACTGCGATCGCGTCTCCCAGCGAATCACAAAAACAATTTCAGCTGGCTCAGCCGGATCGAGCCAGACCGCTTTATCGATAAAGCCGGGATACTGCTGCAGGGCCGGGGTCCAAATTTTGGCATCGGTTTCTAAATAGAGATTGCGCTGCTCGGGGGCCACTCTGATTTTGAGCCATTCGATCACCATGCCAGATTGTAAAGATGAGGGTACAGTTCCAGCATAGGCAGGGCTGACCCAAACTGTCTGCCAGCTCCATAGGCAAGCGACTAGGCCCACAAGTAAGCCGCTCAGTAAGCGATGTCTCATACGGTAAACCGCCCTTCTAAGTCGTGCATATTTTGCCAGAATAAAGCCGTAGGCATCTTGGCGGGCTATGGATACATCCAACTTTTTGCGGCAGCTCCTGATGATTGGCATCGGAACAACGTCGCTGGTTGCAGAGCGAGTGAGACAAATCAGCGAAGAATGGGTTCGCGACGGTCGGATCAATTCTGAGCAAGCCAAAGGATTTGTGGATGATTTCATGGCTCAGTTTAACGTCGATCAAAAAACGTTAGAAGAGCAAATGCAGCGCCAGGTTCGCAACATTCTGCAGGATTTGGGCGTTCCGCGCCAGACGGAGATGGATGAGCTGCGCGGCCGCTTAGATCGCTTAGAGCGGCAGCTGCGTGAGCTTGAAAACAAGCTCTGGCGATAGAAAGGCGTACACTAGAGTCTGAGTAATTCCAATACGAGGATTTACGAGGAGGACTCACTGTGAGAGAAATTTTAATTAGCTTAGGCGTTCTCGTTGTCTGCTGCACGGTGCTGCTGGTGGCTCAGTTTACCGGATCTAGCGCAGTTGCCTCTAACTTAGAGGAGACAACCAGCAGCGGTACGCTGGTGGCCCAGACGGCTGATGACTTAATGCCCGAAGAGAGTACATCTGGAGAAAATATGACTGGAAGCGCTGCTGAATCAGGCGATGAAAACGTCGTAACCACCCCTTCTGGCCTGAAGTACGTTGAGCTAGAAGAAGGTACCGGCGCGATGCCGCAGACCGGACAGACGGTGTATGTGCACTACACCGGTACGCTAGAAGATGGCACCAAGTTTGACAGCTCGCGCGATCGCAATCAGCCGTTTGCCTTTCGCGTTGGCACCGGTCAGGTCATCAAAGGCTGGGATGAAGGCGTGGGCTCGATGCACGTAGGCGGCCGTCGCCAGCTGATTATTCCACCTGAGCTGGGCTACGGCGCTCGGGGGGCAGGCGGCGTGATTCCACCCAATGCCACGCTCATCTTTGATGTTGAGCTGCTGCGGATTGGCGGCTAGGGCTATCGAAGGCTTAGCTAGACAGCGGCTGAACTGAGCAGCGATCGCAGGCGCGATCGCTTTTGAGCAATCAGGCTGCATTTATAGGTCTAACAGCGTTGACGGGGTCAGTCAGATGAAAGACTTCCTCAAGGTTGAAGTCACCAGCCGGCAGCAGTGGCGTGACTGGTTAGCGGCTAACCATCAGCAAGTAGAAAGTATCTGGCTGGTCACCTACAAGAAAGCAGCTGGCGATCGCTACCTGCCTTACGATGCCATCGTAGAAGAAGCTCTCTGCTATGGCTGGGTCGACAGCCTGCCTCGGGCTCTAGATGCTGAGCGCACAATGCTGCTGCTCTCTCCGCGTCGACCAGGCAGCGCTTGGTCCAAGCTCAACAAAGAGCGGGTGGCCCAGCTCAGCCAGGCAGGGCTCATGCAGCCAGCCGGTCTGGCTAAAGTTGAGCAGGCTAAGCAAGACGGCAGCTGGATTTTTCTAGACGAGGTTGAGGCACTGCTTCTGCCCGATGACCTCAAGGCTGCCCTGGCCGGCTATCCAAATGCTGCTCGGCACTTCGATGCGTTCCCGGCTTCAGCCAAGCGGGGCATTCTGCAGTGGATTAAGTCGGCCAAGCGCAACAGCACTCGGACCCAGCGCATTGCTGAGACTGCGCGGCTGGCCGAACAAAACCAGCGGGCAAATCAGTCTCGGGCTAGGTGAGGTCTAGCGCTGCCAAGTTTGAAACGGCGCTTTGACCAAGCTGACGTTGTAATAGCGCGGATCGCCCGTCACCTCTTCACCGATCCACTCGGGTAGCGCTAGCGCCTGGTCCTCGTGCTGCAGCTCCACTTCTGCCAGAACCAGGCCCGCATTTTCTGCCTCAAATTCATCCACTTCCCAGACCACAGCACCTAGCGGAATTCGATAGCGAACCTTGTCGATAAAAGGCCGCTCGCAGAGCGTCGTCAGCATGGCCTGAGCTTCCTCAACCGGAATAGCATATTCAAATTCCGGCCGAGTCAGGCCCTGGGCCAGTCCTTTGATGGTTAGGTAACCCTGATTGCCTACCGTCCGTACCCGCACGGTGCACCGTCCCTGGGTGGGCAGGTAGCCCTGCCGGTAGCGCTGGCCCACCGCCAACCGTCGCCAGCGCTCATCTTTAACTAAAAATTTACGCTCAATCTCTTTAGGCATAGGGATTTAGCAGCTAGCGATGCAAAAATAAGAAGGCTTCGACCTCTTTAGGGGTAGGCTGCGCTGCGATCGCGCCGGCTCTGGTCGTGGTGAGAGCGCCCACGGCGCTGGCAAACCTTACGGCCGCTCGGGCCGTTTCAGCCGTCTGCAGGCTGTGGTGCCCGTGTCGATACAGCTGAGTTAAGAAACCAGCAACAAAGGCGTCGCCGGCACCGGTTGTGTCTTCAACATCAACGGTGAAGCCAGGCAGCTCACCGACATGACCGCCTAGCCAGTAGCGACAGCCGGCTGCCCCAACGGTCACGAGAACGCCGTCTAGATTGGGAAACTGGGCTGCGATCGCGCGCGGGTCGCGAGTCTCAAACAGCCAGATGGCTTCTTCAGCTGACAGCTTCAGCAGGTCTGCCTGCAGCAGCAGCGCGTGGATGCGCGTTGGCGCAGTCGCTGGCTGAGGCCAAAACATTGGTCGCCAGTTGATATCGACCATCACCCGCCCCTGCTGCTGCCTGGTGAGGGCAATGGCATGCTGCACCGCGGCCTGGGTCTCTTCATAGGCCAGAGAAATCGTGCCCAGCACCAGATACTTGACCTGAGCAAACAGGGCGGGCTCAATCGCGGTGGCTTGCAGATGCGCATCGGCAAAGTCATCCGGCAAAGTGGCCTCACCAAACCCGGCAAAGCTGCGATCGCCCTGCTCGTTTAGCAGCACCTGCACCTGCCGCGTCGGCAATGCCAGCTGCTGCACGCCGAGACTGCCCACGTTCAAATCGGCCAGCAGCTGCTTGAGCGCATGGCCCCAGCGATCGTCTCCGACCGCGCCAATAAACTCAGTTGGTACGCCCAAGCGCGCTAGCCCGCAGGCCACGTTGGCCGGTGCCCCGCCCGGCAGCGATTGCGCCTCCTCTTGAGCGACAGCCGTTACAAAACAGTCCACCAAGATTTCGCCTAGGCAAACAACCGAACCCCTCACATCTGAGACTCCGTAGCAGCTAGTCTCTAGTTTAAGCGGCGCAGTACGTAGTCCGAAATATCTTCTAGCGCCTGCTTTGACTCAGAGGCGGGCAGCTCTGACAGATAGCTAACCGCCTGCCGCACGTGCTGAGCTGCCAAACTGCGTGCCCGCTCGATGCCGCGACTGCTGTGAATCAGCGAAATTGCTTCCTCAAAATCGCCCGGCTGCGCAAATTCTCGCTCTACAAGCGTCCTTAGATAAGGCACTTCTTTTAACGCATAGAGCGCGGGGGCCGTCAAATGACCGCTCTTGAGATCGGACCCCGCCGGCTTACCTAGCACATCGGCTGAGCCAGTAAAATCTAAGATGTCATCGACGATTTGGAAAGCCAGCCCTAAATCGCGACCGTAGCCGTAAAATTTCTCTGTCAGCGCCTCACCAACGCCGCTTAAGACGCCAACCGACTTGCAGCTGTTAGCAATTAGCGAAGCGGTTTTGTAGTAGCTTTTCTGCAGATAGGCTTCAATCGCCAAGTCTGCATTAAATCGAGTGGTGCCCTGCTGAATTTCGCCTTCAGCTAAATCCATGATGACCCGCGATAGCAGCTTGACAACCGTCAGGTTATCAAGGTTGGCCAAATGCCAAGACGACTGTGCAAATAAAAAATCGCCAGCTAGGATAGCAATCCGATTGCCAAAGCTGCTGTGCACGGTGGGCACACCGCGCCGCATGGCGGACTCATCAACCACATCGTCGTGAACCAAGCTGGCCGTATGGATCATTTCAGCAATTTCGGCGAGGCGAAAATGCTTGTCGCTGATTTGCCGCTCGGGGGATGCCGCTCGTGACAGCAACAACACAATCGCTGGACGAATCCGCTTGCCGCCGGCTCCGAACAAGTGCTCTGCAGCAATCCGCAGCATGTGATGTCGAGCCCCGACAAGCTCTTTCAAATTTTCCGCCAGTAAACAGAGATCTGCTTCAACAGGGGAAAATAGTGAAGTGGTTGAAGTCATGGATAAGCGACTCAGGCGGTTTGGTTACGAAACTT
Source organism: Leptolyngbya sp. SIO4C1 (assembly GCA_010671975.1). Lineage (GTDB taxonomy): Bacteria > Cyanobacteriota > Cyanobacteriia > Phormidesmidales > Phormidesmidaceae > SIO4C1. The sequence continues at coordinate 6,808 of JAAHIA010000187.1, forward strand.
TAAGTAATCTATCTTCATTCTAAGCCAAGCCACCAGATTGATGCACCAACTCGCCTGAATTCCTCTGACCGAGTTGGCGCTAGCCTACCCAAAAATAGCGCAGGCAGGTCTCCCATAATCTCAACATTTTCCACTTCCTGCGGCTATTTTGCTTACTTTTCGGCTAAAAAATAAGGCAGCAAAAAGATTAGATTTTTTTATCAAGGTTTTTTATGATCACTCCTTCTAAATAACTAATGCTTATGTTAGAATGCGGGTAAGGCTTAACTAAGCGAACTGAATAGTACAGCTAAATACACAGTTTTCTGTAGCAGATTGCTTACGGCTATCAATGCGGCTAAAAAAGAGCGCGTCTGAGATTTATCAGACAGTTACCTTAGCTCTAGTTGCCTAGCCCTGTGTGAGCGAAGCGATGGAATGAGCTCTAGGCGATTTAATTCGCTCTAAGAGTCTGTTCATACTATGTGATTTTCCGTCGAGACTCAAGCGGCACTTTGTTGAGAGCCAATGCGACCTGTCGTACTGCTTAAGCTGGCAGCACCGCTGAAGCAGCGCCTGTTCCAGGCAGCTTTTGCACGCTTTCGGCTCAGATTCGCTAACTCTAGCGAGCTTCGTCACTTCTACCTGCTTCCTCGACTGGCAAAACTTATGACTCAACCGCTCTTCCCGCTAATCATTCCCGTACTGGCTATTGGCTACCTTATGCTGATTTACATTGTGCTGGCACTAGCTAGCCATTCTCAGCAGCGCAAAGGGATTCAGAAATAGGTCAGCTCTCTTGGCCCTTGTTTCGAAGGCTTTAAAGTTCGGTTTCAAACCATAGCTGACTGCGCTAGCTGCGCGATCGCACCGACAGGGGGGGATCAGCAGCTAGCGCTAATAGATCTATCTGGCTGACGCTGGGACGGTAGCCCAGCCACCGGGCAGAAACCCGGGCAAACTGGCTCGGCTGACCGCTGACATAAAACTCAGTGGTGGTGGCAGCATGAGGACTGCTCAGTCCTAGCACGTCTAGCTCATGCGTCATAGCCTGCACAAGCGGCACTGCCGGGTCAATCAGCCTAACCTGGCTGGGTAAAATCTGCCGTAGGACGGGGGCTAGATGCGGGTAGTGTGTGCACCCGTAAATTAAAGTATCTATGCGAGCCTGCAGCAGAGGCTGCAGGTAAGTCTGGGCAACCGTTTTAAGATAGGGGTCGTGAATTCGGTTTTGCTCAATCAGCGGCACAAACTCCGGGCAGCCTACCTGCCATACCGCTACGCTAGGATTAGCCTCCAAAATTGCCTGTCGATAGGCACCGCTAGCGGCTGTGGCTGGGGTTGAAATGACGCCAATCGCGCGGCCTAGCTTTGCTGCTGCGCGCGCCCCTGGCAAAATCACGCCTAAGATGGGCACATCAAACTCAGAACGCACCGTTTCAAGCGCCAAGGCCGAGCTCGTGTTGCAGGCCATGACAACCATTTTGACCTCTCGCTTGAGCATCCAAACGATAATTTCGCGCACGTAGCGGAGAATTTCGGCCGGGGTTCGCTCTCCGTAGGGCAGCCGCGCCGTATCGCCAAAATACAGCACTGACTCGTGCGGTAGCTGACGCACAATTTCTCGTAGGACAGTCAATCCGCCTACGCCACTATCAAATACCCCAATCTTGCCGCTGGAATGAATGGAAGAAGTCTGGCGCAGTGCGTTAGCCATAAGTAGTTTTGCTTACTGATCCTATTTTACATTTTTAAGAGTTTAGTCGGATTTTGAAATTTTGCTAGCGTCTCTGCGAACTTTTTTGCCAGCGATTCCTTTCTAGCAGCTGCCAATAGCCAGTTGAAGCTGCCATAGGCATATCCTAAGCAACCCACAGGCAGCATCCGCTATTTGACCTATCGCAAAACTAAGCAGCTAGGCGAAGATTCGCCAGTCTTCTTTGGCAAACTTTACGCCAGCGGCTCGCCGTCTTTTTAGACAGCTAATTAATTGCTAAAGCCTAGGAAGCCTCAACCGACTCAGCGGCACTGACGGTTTCCGGTACAGAGGCATCGTCGGCACCGCTGTCATCAGAGTCTTGGAAGACAATGCGCAGCAGCGGTGGGGCTAAAAAGGTTGTCAAAATGACCATGACGATAATTGCCGCATCTAGCGACTCAGATAGCACGCCGCTAGCAGCGCCGACCCCGGCAAAGACAAGCCCAACCTCACCTCGCGGCACCATGCCAATACCGATGGCCCAACGGTTGATGCCCGGCTGACCGAAGACAGCAAATCCGGTCACGACCTTGCCGATAATGGCAACCACCACTAGGAAAGAAGCAATCACTAAGCCCTCGC
>JAAHIA010000188.1 GCA_010671975.1 Leptolyngbya sp. SIO4C1
CTAGCTGCCAGGGGGCATATCTTTACCGAAACTGATGAAATCGGTGCGGCCACTGGCATTGTGAGTCGCCCAGATGGCAGCTAGCGCCTGGGCTAGGTCAGTATTGCTAAAGCCGCTTTCCGCCATCGTGGTCTCAGTATTGCGCTGGGAGAGTCGCGGCGCGGCAATGGCTGCGGCCAGAGATTGGTTGAAGTCGATGATGCCAGTCGCAATCCCCAGGACCGTCGTGATGATAGTTGAGCCGCCCGGTGAGCCAAACGCCAGTATGGAGCCATCCGGTGCAATTGCCAGCGTCGGGGCCATGCTGCTGCGCGGCCGCTTGCCAGGCTCTGGCGCATTCGGATGCGGAACAGTGACGTCAAAGTCGGTCAGCTCGTTATTCAGAATAAAGCCATATCCGGGCACGACTATGCCCGAACCACCAGTCGATTCAATCGTCAGCGTGTAGGACACTAGGTTGCCAAACCGATCGGCCGTCGTCAGGTGGGTGGTGGAAAAGCCTTCTTGAGCCGATTGCACCGCTGCAATGGGCGGCAGCGTCAGGCTTGGGCTCGGATCGCTCTGGTAGGGCAGCGGATTGCCGGGCACAGCTGCCCCTGCCGGTGCCTGCTCTGGCATTAAAGCGGCGCGAGCAGCTACGTAGCCTGGATCTAGCAAGCCCGCTAGCGGCACATCGACATACTCTGGGTCCCCCAGGTAGACATTGCGATCGGCAAACGCTAGCCGCGACGCTTCGAGCAGCCGATGCACCGCCTCCGGCGGCGATAGGTCAGCAAGAGTTTGCGCCTCCAACATCGCCAGCGACTGCGCTACTGTGATCCCACCGCTGCTTGGCAGCCCCATACCGTAGAGTCGATAGCCGCGATAGTCGCTCACCACGGGCGATCGCACGCGCACCTCGTAGCGATCTAAATCGCTCAGCTGCATCGGTCCTGGAGACACCGTGAAGGGCGGCGAAGCGACCGCTGGGGGCGACTGCACTGTCTCGACGATTGCTTTGGCTATCTCGCCCCGATAGAAAGCATTGACTCCTTGCTCAGCCAGTAGCCGATAGGTCTGCGCCAGCTCCGGATTGCGAAACTGCGACCCTACCGCCGGCGGACGACCGTTGGGCAAATACAGCTCACGAGTGCTGGTAAACGCTGAGAAGCGAGCCCGGTTTTGAGCAATTTGAGCAGAAAAGGTTTCATCTACAACAAACCCAGTTTCTGCCAGCGCAATCGCCGGCGCCAGCGCCTCGGCTAGCGACAGCGTTCCATAGCGCTGCAGTGCCGTCTGCCAGTTCAAGGGCGTACCGGGCACGCCTACCGCCAACCCGCTGCTGATCCGCTCTGGGACAAAAGGCAGTGGTTCACCCGTCGGACTAGTGGGATTGCGAAACAGATCTGGCGTGACCTGCGCTGGCGCTTCCTCTCGACCGTCTAGGGTCACTATCCGGTCAGCCTCTCTCTGATAGATCACCATGAAGCCGCCGCCGCCGATCCCGGCCGAAAAAGGTTCAGTCACCCCCAGCGCCGCAGCTGCTGCGATCGCCGCATCTACCGCGTTACCTCCCGCCGCTAGCACCTCAATGCCAATTCGAGTCGCCGCTAGGTCAACTGAAGCCACTGCGCCACCGCGCCCCGCTGCCACCGGCGACTTCACCACTGGCTGAGCCGCCCCTCGCAGCGCCACCAGCAGCAGGCAGCCAGTCAGCAAAATTCCCCAAAGCTGCCGCGCTCTAACCCTCACAGCCTTCCTCTCGGCCAGCCGACTATCTCCAATCCCAAGTCTAATAATCCCAAATCTAAAATCTCAAATTTCCTACGACTGCAGCGCCTGCTCCTCCACGCTTGGCATCGCCTCGGCCACGGCCCGTTCCTTATCCAGCCGGCGCTTGCGAGCATAGAGCTGAATCGTCACCAAAAACAGCAGCACCAGCCCGGCAATCAGCCAAGTCGAGGCCCCAGTCGGAAACTCACCTTTAAAGATCACCAGCATGACAATCAGCAGCAGCAGCAGCGTCGGCCCTTCATTGAAGACCCGCAGCGCCTTACTGTTCCATTTACACTCCCCCGTCTCTAGCTGCTTGATCAAGCGCCCACAGTAAAAGTGATAAATCAGCAGCAGACCAACAAAAGCCAGCTTGGCGTGCATCCAGCCGGCTTTAAGAAACTCAGGCATCTGCACCAGCAGCCCTACCGCCATGGCCACCGTCAGCACCATGGCCGGCGTCGTAATAATGTTGTAGAGCCGCTTCTCCATGATGCTGTACTGCTGTTTCAAGATGCCCTGAGCCGGTTCGGGCTCTAGCTCGGCTTCCACGTGGTAGATAAACAGCCGCGCTAGGTAGAACAGCCCGGCAAACCAGGCCACCACCCCGAAAATATGAAACGATTTAAACCAGTAGTAAGCCATGTCGCTGTAATAAAAGCTGTGGTCAAAATGGGCAGCATTCGCCCGGGTCTTTTCTATTGTTATGTAGAGCTATCCGTTTTGAATGACTGGCTCATAGACTTGTAACGTTTAGTTGCGTTTGTGAGCGTTTAGCGGCGTCGGTTCGACTGACATAATTGAACTCTGTAGATTTTCTCAACCTAAGGACAGCGCTGTCGCTATGCAACTTAACTGGGCCGTTGCCAAAACCTACGAAGATGTCTTGTATCACAAAGCTAACGGCATCGCCAAAATCACGATTAACCGGCCTCATAAGCGCAATGCTTTTCGCCCACAAACCGTATTTGAGCTCTATGATGCCTTTTCAGACGCGCGAGAAGATACGCAGATTGGGGTGGTGCTGCTGACCGGAGCCGGCCCGCATACCGATGGCAAGTATGCCTTCTGTGCCGGCGGCGACCAGAGCGTACGCGGCAAGGCTGGCTATGTCGGCGATGACGGCATTCCCCGGCTAAACGTCCTCGATTTGCAGCGGCTGATTCGCTCAATGCCGAAGGTAGTGATTGCGCTAGTCGCCGGCTATGCCATCGGCGGCGGACATGTGCTGCACCTCATCTGCGACTTGACCATCGCAGCAGACAACGCCGTTTTTGGCCAAACCGGCCCCAAAGTTGGCAGCTTTGACGGCGGCTTTGGAGCCAGCTATTTGGCGCGAGTTGTTGGACAGAAAAAAGCCCGAGAAATCTGGTTTTTATGCCGTCAGTACAGCGCAGCGCAGGCGTTGGAGATGGGCCTAGTCAATCAGGTCGTCCCTGTCGAGCAGCTAGAAGCAGAAGGCATTCAATGGGCTCAGGAAGTCTTGCAAAAAAGCCCAATTGCGATTCGCTGCCTCAAATCTGCCTTCAACGCAGACTGCGACGGCCAAGCTGGGCTGCAGGAGCTAGCCGGCAACGCCACGCTGCTTTACTATCTCACTGAAGAGGGCACAGAGGGCAAACAGGCTTTTTTAGAGAAGCGGCCGCCCGACTTCAGCCAGTACCCCTGGCTGCCGTAGCACTCGTCTCCCTAGACTCACACAAATTTACTCACGTGAATGTATAGACAGCAAAGGGCCGCCAGCTGGCGGCCCTTGCATAGCTACAAACATGCCTGCTGCTAACAGCTAGAAGGACAGGCTCGTTATCGAGAAAGCTTTACCGGCTCTGAGGGCTTTTCCCAAGGAATGTCTCGCTGCCAAGAGACTTCAGCCGCTAATATTTCTGTGAGCTCAGAAGCACCCAGGGTCTTAGCCTGAAAGGGTGGACTCGCTAGATGACAAGATTTCCAGCTAGCTTTGACTGGGACTCCTAGCTGAGCACAATCACCACCTCGGCGACCGGTTGGCGTGTAAAACCGACAGCGTCCACAGTGAGAAGCGGCGTACTTAATTGATTCCATATTTTAAGGTGTCAAAACCTTGACTTCATGCGCTATTGTGGCTGAATTTGCCGATAATATTTTGGCTAAAAAAAATTCTTGAAATCTTTGCACAGCAAGCCCTTAAAGCATTTTTGCAATGAAGCTATAATTTAATATTTTGTTTATGTTTGCTTTAAACAAAGACACACAGCTGATCCCTGGTTGATACTGGCTGAGTTTGCGCTATAACTCTATTGGGATCAAGGCAGTGACTGCCAGCTTTTAGCCACACAGAGTGCACAGCACTGCCAGCGAGCCATTTCTCCAGACGGGCAGGCACAGCCACACTGCGGACAGACCGACTGCCTTCTGTGCTGCGCCTGTACAAGCTGAGCCCAGCGCTGAAAGGCAGCTATGGGGGTTTGCGATCGCGCAGCCTCTTCATCTACCGGTGCTACAGCATCAGGGCCAATGTAGCTAGGGTGATGTGACAGCTCGCTGAGATCGGCTAGGCGGCGAGGCGCTGCACCCGCAGTCCACTGCCCGGGCGAAAATCGAATGTCTTTGAGCGCTGGCTGTATTCGCGCATTCAGCTTTTGTAGAATTCGACGCCGCTCAAACGCTAGCGTCTGCGCCCAGGCAGCTGACGAAACGGCCACCTGTAGCACCTGCCGCTGCAGGCTGACCGGTCGAGTCTGCTGGGCGACTGCGTAGCCCACCGCTTTCGGCCAATACATCACCACCAGCCTAAACTGGCGTCGCGCCTGCCAGCTTGCCTGCGCCTCCAGGCCCTGAATTAGTCCATTGAGTCCTTCTAGTGACATCGTTTGATAGCAGGCATGGTACGTTTAAGAAATTTCGGGTGATTGGCTAGCGCCCCAGCCGGTGTTCCCTGGTCTACCAATCAACGCTGATTTGCCAAGCATGAACTATTATGGCACCCCAGACTTCTGATTCCACTCCCTCAAAAAGTGCGCCCGCTGAGTCGCTCAGGCCTGAGCTCAAAAGCGTTTTAGACAGTCTCGATGTGCACCTTGAAGATGAGCTGAGCCGCTATCGACGCCAGCTGCGAGGCCAGGCGCCGCCGCCTAATCGGTCAAAGCTCAAGTCTCAGAAACCAGCACTAGATTTGATTGCGGTCAAGGCGCAGCCGTCGCCTGAGGCCGCCTCGCCGCCCGCTGCGCCAGTACAGCCGCCGCCGGCCCCGCCCAACCCCTTTCTCAAAGACTTGCCAGCTGCAGCAGACAGCGAGACCGCTGCCGCTCCCTCAGAACCCGCTAAGCCTGACCTGCCAGTTCATCAGAGCAGCGAGCTGCCTGAGAGCTATCTCGAATCTTCTGAAGAACTGCTCAAAAACCTAGCTGACGATCCGGTTGGGACAGCTCCGCCTAAGCCCTATCGTCCCGGTCGCCTGAGCCGCCTTACCACGCCGCTCGGGATGGGGCTACTGCTGCTGCTAGTCGTGAGCAGCGTTGGGCTGGGCTACTTAATTTTGAACCCCGCTGTTATAGATTCGATACGCGCGCGCTGGCAGACCTCAACGGCCACTTCAGACACGCCGCTCGGCGAGGATGCCCAGCCTGAGGGTGAGTTTGAGCCACCGGGTCCTGATTTATCTACTCAAGAATTTGTCGAACTCGATCTTGAAAGTCTGAGTACCTTAGACGTCGACGGCGCAACGCCACCGGCCGCTAGCGCGCCGGCGGCCCCAGCGCCCCCCGCGATCGCACCGAGCCCCGATCCCCTACCCGCGCCCGCCGCACAGCCCGCTCAGGCTCCGCCCTCACCGCAAGCAGCCCCGAGCAGCGAGCCCTTATCGCCGACCAGCAGCGCTAGCTCGCCGGCAGTAGGCAGCAACTACTATGTCGTGATTAACTACACGGGTGATGACGCTTTGCTAAAAACCCGCGAAGTCGTCAGCGATGCCTTTGTGCGAAATTTTGCCGCCGGTGCCCGCATTCAGCTTGGCGCGTTCGACAATGCAGAAACCGCGCAGCAGTTTGTACAAGAGCTGCAGCAGCAAGGGCTGTCGAGCCAGGTCTACGGCCCGACTGATGAATAGGCGTAGCAAGGTTTTAGGCGGGCTGCTATGCTGCTAATCAAGGGAATAAGTGAATCCACTGAGAGGCACTATGGGGCTGCTAGATCGTATCTCTCGCATATTTCGCGCCAGTCTGAACAGCGTTGTCAACCAGGCTGAGGATCCAGAGAAAATTCTGGAGCAAACAGTTGCCGATATGCAGTCAGACTTGATTCAGCTGCGGCAGAGCGTAGCCCAGGCAATTGCCACCCAAAAGCGCACTGAGCGACAGCACGAGCAGGCTCAGCGCATGGCTCAAGAATGGTATCAGCGAGCCGAGCTGGCTTTGCAGAAAGGCGAAGAAGCCCTAGCGAAAGAGGCCCTGACCCGGCGTAAAACCTACGCCGATACGGCCCAAACCATGGCAGCTCAGCTGCAGCAGCAGGAAGCAGTCGTGGCCAAGCTCAAAGAAAACATGCGCCTGCTAGAAGGCAAAATCACCGAGGCTCGCACCAAAAAAGACATGTACATCGCGCGAGCGCGCTCGGCTCAGGCCAGCCAGCGTCTGAACGAAATGATTGGGCAGGTGGGCACCGGCAGCGCCATCAGCGCCTTCGAGCAGATGGAAGAAAAAATTACGGCACTTGAAACTCAATCGGAAGCGATCGCAGAGCTCAATGCCACCACTGCCGATAGTCAGCTTGAGCAAAAGTTTGCCGCGCTGGAAGGTCAGCCCAATGAGATAGATGCCGAACTGGCCGCAATGAAAGCTCAGATGCTAGCCGGCTCTGACGAGGCCCAGCTGCCGCCAGCCGCCGATAGCTAGCGCTGATGACTAAACCCCGACTCATCGGTCATGCCGTAGGCCTTGTAGACCGGTAGAGTGAAATTAAAAGCGCTGCCCTCACCCGCCTGAGAATCGACCCAGATTTGACCATAGTGGGCTCGTATAATCCGCAGACACAGTGCCAAACCTAGGCCATAGCCATCCTGAGACTGATCGCGCTGTAGGCGAAAGCTCTCTTCAAAAATCTGAGCCTTCTGATCGTCTGGAATGCCTGGTCCCGTATCGCGAATAGTCATCTGCACCTTTTGAGTGGTGCGATGCAGCGCCCTAATTTCAATTTGCCCCGCTTCAGGCGTATATTTGACCGCATTGTCTAACAAGTTAGTAATCACTCGCCGAATCTGCCCCGGATCGGCATACACGTGCGGCAGATCCGGCGGAATATCTGTGGTCACAACCTGCTGCTGCTCAGCAATCTTAGAATTCATTGCGGTTAACACGTCTAAACAGAGCGCCTGCAAGTCGACCTTCTTAGGCTGCATTTGCAATTCTGCAAAGGGACCGTGAGCCGCCTGCAGAATGTCAGTAATCATGCGATTGATGTTGCGAATTTGGGTTTTAGCATGTTTGAGCAGCTGCAGCGTCAGCTCTAGCGATAGCTGCTTGGAGCGACTGCCGTCTGGCGCATGGCCCATCTCTAACGTTTCAACCGCAATGGAGGCAGCCGTCAGCGGATTTCTCAGATCGTGGGCCATCATGGCAATAATCCGATTCTTGAATCTCAGCTGCGCCTGCAGCTCAGCATTCAGCTGCTTAATCCGAAAGATCTCATCAGAAAGCCGAATGATTTCAGCAGAGTGGGCAGCTGTGCCCAACATAGCCTCTGAGTCAGAATCACTGTCTGAAACAGCCTGAGCGCGGGCCTGTTGCGCCTCTAGCTCTAGCTGCCAGCGCGGCCACCAATGGTCGATTTGCGAAATAATATCGCTGCCGGCTAGCATCTGATGCCCGGCATCAGACAGCTTGACCAAAGCTGGCGTGGCCACAAGCTTGAAATGCTCTGCTAAATAGGGCTGCTCACTCACCGCTACCGTCTCTAAACTGAGCTGCGCATCGCTATCTAGCTGCTCTAGATGCTGACGGATCTGATCAACTTGCTCGGTCGAGCCTGGACGTCCGTCAATAAATAACAAAAGCTTAAGGGGCGCTTTATTTTGCTGCACCGCTTGCTGCATTCGCTAGAACTGTGCCTCCACACTAAAACGAAACGGCTTAACTCAGATCTTAATAATGTCTTTCTATTTTCTCAGATTATCTCGTTCTAGCGGGGGATAGATATTCGCGGTCGAAAGATTAATGTGTATTTGCAGCAAAAAGTTAGCTAGCTTCCAGGCAAATAGCGCAATGTGACGGTTAGTAAACTCACCCATCCGTAAGCAGTTTTTAGGCCGCTGTGGTAAATCATAGTAGGCAAGCAGCTGTTTAATGGCTGGCTTAGTCGGCTATGCGATCGCTAAAGCGTACATCCTTTAAGAAGAGATATTACGGGATGACAGCGCTTTCACAGATCGGCAATCTATCTGACTTACAGTGAGATTGTAGGGCAGTGAGATTGTAGAGCCGGCACTGAGCGCAGTATCGCAACGAGCAAGCTGACAGCAGGTTGAGGGCGTAGAGGGAAAACACATGTTAAAAGCGGAGCAGGATTCTCAGGCAGGAGCTCAGGCGAAGGCTCAGATTAAGGCCCAGATTCAGGTCCAGACAGCAGCTCAAACGACAGATCAAAGCAGCACTTTCGCAGGTGCTAGTCGCGCTGCGATGCGGCTGGCCATGAGTTCACTGCTAGGGCTTTTCGGCTTAGCCAGCGGTATGCTTCCTGCTCAAGCGGAGACGACGGCTTCACTTCCTCAACTGAGTCAGGCCCGTAAAGAGGTGCCCGCCAAGTCGGCTCAGATAAGCCGGCCTGTTCAACCCCTACTGGCGCAGGCTGAGACATTGCCGAGCGATGGGGTCTATCTCTTCGGACAGCAGGCCTTGCCCGACCAGCTAGAAACTGCCTATTTAGTGTTTGAAGCGCAGGCTGGCAATATTGTCGGAGCGTTCTACATGCCCTACTCCTCGTTTGACTGTGTGCAGGGTGAAATTCAGAACGCGCAGCTTTCTCTAACCATTACCGATAGCTACTCCCAAGAGACCTATGCCTATGCGCTTGGGCTAGAGCAAACTGTTCAAGTCGCTAGCGCGAACGGAGGAGCAGCGATGGCAATTGAGGGCTTTCACCAAATTGATCAGGTCAGCGATCGCGACTACGAAATTCTTGAAACCTGTCAAGCTTATTACGGCACCGAAATCTAGCGGCTTTGCGCTAGGTTTATCACTAGGTTCATCAATTGTTACAAAGGTAACCGCACCACCGAGTCAGCTAGCTTACTTTCAGTATGACAACCGCAGGCCAGGCATGGGGATGGTGTGAACGCAGCTGAACAAGCCTACAGTATTGAATTTGCGAGCAAAATTGCCGCAGTGGTCAGC
>JAAHIA010000189.1 GCA_010671975.1 Leptolyngbya sp. SIO4C1
TCTGCTTCGGCGTCTGCTTGAGCGGCTTCGCTGACCACCGGGCCGTAGGGCGAGAGCTTACAAAAATTGTCAGATAGGCCGCCCCGCAGCAAGTGGGGGATATCGCCGGCCATCAGCGTTTTACCTGCCACAAACTGCTCTCCCAACGAGGTATAGATACTCGACCAGTCCCACTCTGCCCCGGTTAGGTAGCCCTGGGGTGCGAGCGGGCTCTGGTTAGCATGGTAGCCGGAGGAGAAAATGCCGCGCTTCTCAGCTGTTTCAATGACGACTTTTGGGCTGTCAACGTGACAGGTGACCACGTCAATTCCCTGATCAACCATGCTGTTAGTTGCTTCGGCCTCTTTCACCGGCAGCGCCCAGTCGCCAGTAAAAATGACCTGGGTTGTAATCTCAGGGTTAACTGACTTAGCGCCTAGGGTAAAGCTGTTGATGTTGCGCAAAACTTGAGGAACCGGCTTAGCCGCAACAAAGCCTAGCTGTCCACTCTGAGACATGTGGGCAGCAACAATGCCTGCGACATACTGCGCTTCGTCAATGTAGCCGAAATAGCTGCCCACATTCTCAGGGTGCACGCCCTCTTGGTAAAGCCCGCCGGCGTGGAAGAACTGCACGTCAGGAAACTCGGCAGCCAGCTCTAGAATATACGGGTCAAAATAGCCAAAGGACGTGGGAAATAGCACCGTCGCGCCGTCAATCTCAATCATGCTGCGCATTGTTTCTAGCACAGCTGAGGTCTCTGGTACGCTGGCTTCTTCAACAATTTTGATACCCGCTACGGCCGCCATTGCCTGCGCCCCTTCGGCATGCGCCTGGTTGTAGCCAAAGTCGTCTTTTGGCCCGACATAGATAAACCCGATTACCACATCTGAGGCGTCTCCTCCGTCGGCCGCCTCGTTGGCTGGGGCACAGCCAGAGGTAAGCTTAGTCGCTGCGCCAAAGGCGGTTGTTGCCAGCAGGCCGCGAATGACTTGACGCCGAGAGAATCGAACGGGGCGATAGGGCATAGTGAAATCTCCTGACAGGGCAAAATGCCGGCTGAAAGCAGCCTGCGTCGCGATAGGCGACGCCTCCCCAGAATTAAGAAAAATGCGATCTGTTTTTGTAGCGTAGATGGCACTTCAGTTTATTTTGGGGTAAAGATTTATAGCGCTATGGTGTGTATCGCCCTAGCCAACTTTGGGATCGAGCGCATCTCGTAAACCGTCACCCAGTAGGTTAAAGGCCAGCACGGTGAGGGTGATAAATAGACCAGGGAATACAATCGTCCAGGGGGCAGACAGCGAATAGCCACCTTTGAACGCATCAGATAGCATTGTGCCTAGCTCTGGGGTGGGCGGCTGCGCACCGAGGCCCAAAAACCCTAGCCCGGCAGCTTCTAACGTAGAGGTGCCGATTGCCAGCGTGGCCTGCACGACCAGCGGTGCGAGGCTAGCCGGCAGAATATGCAGAAAGACGATGCGCGACGGCTTAGCACCGAAGGCTCTGACGGTTTGCACAAACTCCTGCTCGCGCAGCGAAAGCACCATGCTGCGCGTTAGCCGAATAAACTTGGGGATCTGCACAATTCCGACAGCGAACATGACGCTGACCACGCTAGGGCCGGTGACTGTGACCACCGCGATCGCAAGCAAAATCGAGGGAAAGGCCAGCATCACATCGGTCAGCCAGCCCACCCCTGTCTCTACCCAGCCTCGGAAATAGCCGGCCGCTAGCCCCAGCGCGACGCCAATCAGCAGCCCAATCAGCACCGAGACCAGGCCAATCACTAGCGAGGTTCGCAGCCCGTACCAGACCAGCGTGAGAATGTCGCGCCCTAGCCCGTCAGCCCCGAACCAGTGTTCTAGGCTTGGCCCCTGCAGCCGCGCCGCATAGTCGCGATCGGAGGCAGGATCATAAGGGTTAAGGACGGGCGCTAGGAGGGCCGCAAGCGTAATTAACAGCGTGAGCCCAAGGCCAATTAGACCAGAGGTAGAGGAGAAAAAGCGCTGAACGGCGCGATTTTTGAGCAGCCGGCTAGGAGAGAGACGAGCGGTAGAGGTCATAAAGCGATGAGATGCGCTGTGTTTAGTCTACAGGGGAGGGAGGTGATGGGCTGCTAGATAGAGGAGTCTCTAGCTTCCCCAGCGGGGGATGGAAATGACAGACGGTGCTAGAATTCTAGCAGTCGCTTTGGCTGGAGCTGGCTATGCCGAGATCTCGTACAGCAGCAAAATCAACAACGACGCGATCGCGTCAACCGAAAGCGGCTAACGTGGTGGCGGGCTGGTCTGACCGGGCTGAGCTCGTAGGGCTAACGCTGCTGCTGACTTGCGAAGAAGAGACGCTGCTCTACGCACAGTATACGATTGGGCTACATGCCTGGCTGCTCGGCCAGATTCAAAAAACGCATCCAGCGCTCTCTAGGCGGCTACACGACAATGCGAATGAGAAAGCGTTTGCGATTTCTAGCTTAGACGGCGCGTTTGTGCAAACGGGGCAGCAGCTGACGTTGCGAGCCGGGCAGGTCTATCGCTGGCAGGTAACTGCGCTATCAAACTCGGTCGTCAAGTGGCTCTCTCGCTGGCTGCCGCGTCGGCCCGAGGCTATCGACCTGCGCGGTGCGCCGCTGCAGATCAAGTCGATCAAGCTGGGACTGCCGCCAACCGACTATAAAACGCTGGTGGCGCTGCCGGTACCGGCTAAGCCAAAGGTGACGCTCAGTTTTTTATCACCGACTAGCTTTCGTCGCAAGGGCAATCACTTTCCGCTGCCGCTGCCAGTGAACCTGTACCACAGCTATCTGCGCCGCTGGCAAAGCTTTGCTAAAACTGCGCCCGACCAGATTGATTTTCTCGACTGGATTGATGCGCATACGGTGGTGCTGCGCCACCACATTCAGTCCAAGAAAGTAGCAGCGGGCAAGCGCGGTTCGGTCACCGGCTTTGTCGGCGCGGTCGAGCTGGGCCTAGATGCTGCAGCTTACGAAGACCCAGCCTTTGTTGACTGGTTTTATCGGCTGGCTCAGTTTGCGCCTTACTGCGGTACAGGGCACAAGACGACCTTTGGCCTCGGCCAGACGCAGCTGGGCTGGCAGCTGCCCGAAGCTTACCCGATGGTAGATATTGCTGCTGAAGATGCCCTAGGCGAGCGGATTGCAGAGCTGACGACGCTGTTCACGCTGCAGCGTAAGCGGGTCGGCGGCAGTCGGGCTCACGACATTGCCGAAACTTGGGCCACCATTTTGGCTCGGCGCGAGCAGGGCGAGTCGCTGATTATCATTGCTGAGGAGCTGGACATGAACTACGAAACGGTGAAGACCTACAGCAAGCTGGCTCGGCGAGCGCTGAGAGACGACGAGGCATAGAGACGCTTCTTTGCCTACTATTGCTGCGCCTCAATCGCTTCAGCCGCTGCTCTTAGCTCTGTCTCTAACTGCTCAGCCGTTGGCAGACTGTCTTTGAGCGCCTCGGGCAGCTGCTGCTTGAGCTGATAGGTAGAGACGCCGATGGGTTTTTGCAGATCTTGCAAGGCAAACTCAACGGTCGTTTTGCGCTTAGAGCGGCAGAGAATGATGCCAATCGAGCGGTTATCGCCTTCGCCGCGCAGGTAGCTATCCACTGCTGAAACATAGAAATTCATTTTGCCAGAGAATTCTGGTTCAAATTCGCCCATCTTCAGCTCGATAATCACATAGCAGTGCAGGCGAATGTGATAAAACAGCAGATCAATGCGGTATTCTTTGTCATCTACGACAATTGGATACTGGTTGCCAACAAAGGCGAACCCGACACCGAGCTCCAAAAGAAAGTCTCGAATGTGATCAACGAGGGCTTTTTCTAACTCTCTTTCTTGAAAATCTTGACTGAGGGCTAGAAAATCTAAGCGGTAGGGGTCTTTGATAATCTGCTGAGCCAAATCGGACTGCGGCGCTGGCAGGGTTTGCTGAAAGTTGGTGATTGCCTCGCCCTGACGCTGGTATAGGCCGCTTTCAATCTGCAGGCTCAGAACGTTTCGGCTCCAGCCGTTGACGATAGTTTGCTGGATGTACCACTGACGCTCGTCTAGGTTTTTGACCTTCTCTAAAAGCAGGCAGTTGTGAAACCAGGGAATTTGGGCAGCAAGCTGCTGCACAAATTGGAAGTCGGTATAGACTTCGGCAAAAGTGCGCATATACTTTAGGTTGCGCGTTGAAAATCCTTTCATATCAGGAAATTCTCGCCTGAGGTCTTTGGAGAGGCGCTCAATCACCTTTGCGCCCCATCCGGCCGCCTGCTGCCGCTGCAAGATTTCTTGACCAATTTGCCAATAGAGCAAGACTAGCTCCTGGTTGACGGCTAGCGCTGCTTTGATTTGGGCTGAGCGAATGCGGGTCTTTAGCCCGTCCAATAGGGCTAGGTAGCTTTCGTCTTCGGGTAGGCGAGAAGGTTTTGCAGGCATAGGCCGCGCGATCGCTGTGACTAGTCGAACCCACTATATCGACTTTCCAGCCGAACCTAGTAAAGACGCTACGCCATGCTCATAATTCGGTTACGTCACTGATATCACTCAAAACGCTATTGGTGCCATCGATCCGAGCGGCCGCTATCGTAATTCTGCTTTGGATATTTAGTCAGGCTGTGGCTGATTGCGCGCAGTCGACGAGCTTGGTCGTGGCGAATGCCCTGGAGAGTATTACCTAACCCTGGTGCATCCCAGCGGTGAGTTTCCGGGTCGAGATAGGCGTAGATGCGAGCCCACAAGATCGCATCGGTGCCGGCCATGCCTTGCTGCTGCGCTTCGGCTAGGCGCTCAATGTAGCCGCCTCGTTCTAAAGCGGCTTTCGGAGACTGGTTAGCCAGATCTATCCCATTCAGTTTTTCGAGCGTAGACAGCTCAAGCCCTTGCTGAGCCGCCTGATCGGCTAGCTGCTGACTCTGGCGCTGCAGCCTAGCCAGCTGCTGGGCATCAGCAGCGGCCGGGGAGCTGGCTCCATGCTGATAGGAGAAGCTGCCTAGATTCCAAACGCCGTTGCCTGGGTCAAGGTGACCGTAGTAGGCCCAGGTGTAGCCGCCCTCAGCAGTGCGGGTCCCTTCAGCACTGCCCACGGCTCGCGCCACGAGTGAGTCAGCACCGCCTGCAAATAGCCAATCTGCAGCAGGCTGGGCCATAGTGTGAGGGGAAGGGCGAGGGGAAACAGGGCGAGAAGAGACAGCTGACTGCGGCGGCTGAGACCTGTCATTCCAAGCTTTTTCATTCAGGGGCAGTAAGACCCGAGTCGTGGGCACACTCCCTGGCGGGGGCGGCAGCTGGGCCACCTGGGTCTGCAAGGGCGGCGCGATCGCGGCTGCTGGTATTGCTAAGGGGTTATAGTCAGCGGCTGCGATCGCTGGCTCAGCTGGACTGCTGGAAGCAGGCAGACTGAAATCTAGCCCTAGCGTTTCTGCATAGGCGGCTCGACTGCCGGCAGCTGTTAGCAGCAGGCCCGCGATCAGAAAAGCCAGAAAAGAGTGAAGTCGAACGCTAAAGTACAGCATAGAATAAGCGAGCATGAACGCTGCGATAGAAGAGCCCGATCAGGGTTGGTCAACAGATTGGCTAGCGATACTGCGGTCTGCTTTGGGGTCAATGGCGCGTTCTAAAATGTCGGTAGAGGGTTCTACAATCGTCCAGGTACCGCTAGGCTGACGACGCATCGTAGCAAAGTGAAGATAGTCTCCTGAGCCCAGCGGTTGGCCGGCTGCAACCGCACCGAGTGCAGGCTGGGCGAGACCACAAAGTCGAAACAGGTAGGCCGGTACGTCTGGGGTTGCATAAATCACGCAGCCTGGCTGGGTAGCTGGGGCTACCTGACCCGTAAACGGCGCATAGAGCGAATGGCCCTCTAGCTGAATCGACACATCCCCCAGGCTGCCAGTGACCTCATGCCCTGCGACCCGATCGCCCGGCTCTAGCACCCACTGCTGCTCTAGCTGGATAGCTCGCGGCGGTGGAACAGCGGCGCTCTGACAGCCGCTGAGCAGCCAGCCAGTGAGACCTAAAGCAGCCAGCGTCTTTTTTCTCGTCAGCCTGGCCTTAGCGAAGTTTGAAGTGATAGCCTGCATATTCGTCTGCCTCATAGAGAATGACCAAAGTTGTTGCGGGTGCAAACGCAAGCGCATAGGCCTCACGCTCTGCCTGAGCGCCTGCTCGCACCTCTAAAGTAGGATATCGACAGGCGGGAGCATCAACAATTTGCTGGATTCGAGCTTTGGAATCGCGCTCAGGCACGGTCAGCAGCTGAGCCAGCTGTTCTCGAGATAGCCCGGTATGAGATTGCGCGACTTTGCAGCTGCTGGCAGCGCTAAAGGCATCGGGTGCCTGGACTAGGCGCTGTTTTACTGCCCGTATATCGAATAGCAAACCGGTCAGCGTTAATATCAATCCGCCCGTCAGCAGGCGTTTGATTGACAGACCGAAGAATTGAGAAAAAAACATTTTAGAATGCCTCTATCATGCTTCTGTAAATTGTCATGCTTCTTGGAATCTGCAGCTAGAGCCTGCAATAGTCGGCTATCTAATCGGCTATTTAATTAGCTGGCCTACCGCCGCGAGGCCGGTTAGCGCCGCTAGCACGCGATAGCTAAACCCGAGATTAGGCCGACTGCTTGAGAAGATGCGGTAGAGTGCAACACTGACGACTGAGATTGTGCCTGCTACCGTCAACAGGTGCAAAAGAGAATGATTGGGAAGAACGTTTTCTAGCAGCAGCCGCAGGAGCGCCGCACTGCTGAACCAGGTGATGGCATCAGCGGCTGTAAACCGCTTTTGAGCGCTGGGCTGGTGGCTGTGTGAGATCTGCGCCTGGCGATCGCGCCTCTGATGTTCGGGACTGTCTGCAGCTCGTAAGCTAGGCTGAATAGTATCGACTAGCTGCTGAAGATCTTGAATCACAGCCGCCTGCTGCTCGACTAAGGCGCTGATGATTTGCACCTGGGTCTCGAGTAGGGAGCCGCTGTCTGGAGAGCTAGCCGGCGTTTGAGACAGCGGTTGGGCAGAATATCCAGACTGGCTAGAGCGCTGCTTTAATAGCTCGATGGCGACGCTGGCTTGACTGCCCTGGCTGCCCGCCGAGACGGTAGGCGCGTTCTCAGCATGAGCGCAGGATTGAGACCACAGCGCGGTCTGCCTCGGTGGAGGCTGCGCCTTAAGCGCCGCTAGCTTTTGCTGGATAGCCTGAAGTTCAGCCTCGAAGTCGCGCATGGCATTAAAGCGGAGTCAGTATGAGTAAGCTGACTTTAGTATAGATCAAATGTACTAAAATGGCGCATGATTTAGCTGCTGACTGGGTAATAGCCCTCAAGAGCCTGTGGTTGGGCGCATTAAGGTTAGAGCAAACCGTTTAGCGCCGCCGCTACGCCTGTCTGCTTGGCGCTAGAGGGCGCTGAATATTTGCATTTTTCGCAAAGGTGTTTAGCAAATAAGACGTATTATCATTTGTTGCGAGTGGAGCTATGGTGAGGAGAGTCGTTCCTTGAGGAAGCTGACATGGTGTTGACTATTGAAATCACTTCAGATTTTATTTGTCCATGGTGTTATGTGGCAGAAGCGCGCTTAAATAGAGCCATCGCCCTTCTCAAGCCTTCTATAGAAATTCAGCGCGTCTGGTATCCCTTTGAATTAAATCCAGACATGCCAATCCTAGGTATGGAGCGTAAAGTGTATCGCACTAAGAAATTTGGCAGCTGGGAGTACTCTCAGCTGTTGGATGCTCAAACCCTACAGGCAACGCGAGAAGATGAGATTGAGTTTCGATATGACTTAATGACCATCACCCCGAACACGCTGAAAGCCCATCGCTTAACTTGGCTAGCGGCTCAGCAAGGTAGCGCCACTGACATGGCAGAACGTATTCTCAAAGCCTATTTCACTGAGGGGCATGACATTGTTGAAGTCGAAGACCTAACCGGTTTGGCAGCCGAAGTGGGCATGAATGCAGTCACAGTCAGAGAGTTTCTGCTGTCTGAGGCAGGCGCTCAGGAGGTGCGAAAATTGGAAAGTCAGGCAGTGGCTCAGGGCATTCGCGGCGTGCCTCATATTCGCATTGGCGAAACAGTTTTATCGGGTGCTCAGTCGCTGGATACGTTTTTAACTGCGCTACAAGGAACTGTCAGCGCCTTGTCCCGCGCTTGATCACCGCTGCGATCGCGGCTATCGAGAGCGCTAACAAGATAACGACTGCTTTGAGTTCATCTCTGGAGGAAATGGCATGAAAGCAAACGCAGGCCATGCCATCGTAGTAGGTGGTTCGCTGGGCGGTTTATTTGCGGGCATTTTACTGCGATCAGTTGGGTGGCAGGTCGATATCTATGAGCGATCGCGCCGGGCTCTTGATAGCCGTGGAGGCGGCGTTGTTCTACAGCCAGAGGTGGTAGAAGCGTTTCAGCGAGCCGGCGTTGCCTACGACGATCCCCTGGGCGTGGTCGCGCATGAAAGGCTATATCTCAACGAGGCGGGTGGCATTGCCCAGCGGATGCGCATGCGCCAAACGCTAACTTCCTGGAATTTTCTGTACGGTGCCATGAGGCGGCATTTTCCGTCAGAGCACTATCACCAGGGTAAGCAGCTAACAGCTTTTCAGCATGATTCAGAAAAAGTGACGGCTGTTTTTGCCGATGGTACCCGTGATACCGGCGATTTATTGATTGGCGCAGACGGTGCAAGTTCTACGGTTCGACAGCAGCTTCTACCAACCTATGAACCGCGCTATGCAGGCTATGTAGCCTATCGCGGTTTAGTGAATGAGGCAGATCTCGATCGGGTGTCGGCTAACTTGTTTACAGAACGCTTTGTCTTTTTTCAATTTCCTAACTCTCATATTTTGCAGTATGTGATTCCGGGGGAGAATGAGTCGCTCAAGCCCGGAGACCGTCGCTTCAACTGGGTCTGGTATGTCAACTACGATGAGCTGACGGAGTTAGCCTCTATTCTTACCGATAAGGATGGCCATCGTCGCGACTATTCTATCCCGCCTGGTATGATGGCCCCGGCGGTCGAACGGCAGATGCGAGCATATGCAAATAAAGTTCTGACGCCGCCTTTTCAAAGGCTGATTGCGGCAACGAA
>JAAHIA010000019.1 GCA_010671975.1 Leptolyngbya sp. SIO4C1
CAAGTCTGAAGTTGAGCAAGCGCTGATGAAGATGACCACAACGAATGCGGATGGTCGTACTGATGAGCCCATGCTCAACTTCAGACTTGAGAAACCAGAGTTCTATTCTGAGGTCGGCTGCGGGGCAGCCGTGAGCCGTATCAAGCACGTGGGTAGTCAGTTTGCCAGCAGACATTATTTTATGGTGAGCGCAGATTTATTAAGCCGATCGTCTAAGAAAACCGACGGTCGGTCAGGTTTGTTAGGGTCTTTGCAATCACAGTCTACCGGGCAATTGCCCAGCCGCGCAGTCCTAAGCGCAGCTATTTGAGCAGTGCGCAGCCGATGAATCAGCCAGCGATCGGCGGCCAAATTATAGATTTCTAGGGCAATTATAGGCAGATAATAGGGAGAACGCTGGTTTTTGTAGGAGTCACCCCTGATGTTGAACAGATTGACATGTCAGATATTGCTCACTTTATTCGGGCTATCTGCAATCGGGGGGAGTTTGCCCGCTGCTAGAGCCCAGACGGCTGCTGCTGTGACAACCTGCGCCTACGATCCTAATTCGGGCCAACCTAACCCGCTGGGAATGCGCGTCTATCTGAGCCTGCAAGCGGTAGAGGGCAATACGAACGTAATCTTTGAAGAGTTTCCGTCCGCTGTGGCCGGGCAGGTCCCCACCACGATCGCCTCTGAGCGAACGCTGACTTTTTACAACACGTCCATCAGCCGCGCTCGTGAGCTGCTGCTGAGCGAGCCGAGCTACTATCAAACGCTGGTGGGCAGCCCTGATGCCGGCAGTTTTGCAGCAGTCAACGCGGTTTTAGCCTGTCAGACAGGTGACGCTGTTGCCGCCGGCCGACCGCTGCCAGAGCTAGGCGCTACGCCTGTGAGATCGCCTAATCGACCGCTCGCGATCGCACCGGGTCAGCGGAATACGGTGGCAACGCTGCCGGATGGCAACTATCGTTACTGGTCGGGGACAACCGAGTTTCGCGTGCTCAGCGATGACGAACTGCTCGACCTAGGCGGCGTTTTGTTTCTGTTTCGCAAGCGGGGCAATCAGGTGGTAGGCTCGTATGCCTACATTGACGGCGAAGCTATCTGCGTCAGCGGTCAGGTGAGCGGCAATACGATTAGCGGCCAAGCCTATCCGGCTGATGGCAGGGTGAGTGACCCAGGGGAGCGCTTTGAGAGCTGGGGGCCGGCCGGCCTTTTGCAAGTGCGGCGCGCGCGCGCGGCTGGTTTCTACGCCAGCGCGCTGCTCAATCTCGACCAGCTTTCGCGGATCAACGCTGGCACGGCGCTGCCGCCGGCGGCCTGTGAGCCTCAGACTGACTCCGACTAGCCTAGAGCTGCGGCGGATTGCCCAGCGTATAGATGGTTTGCTCAGCCGCGATCGCGCGTCTCAAATGCTTGGGGACCTGCATCATGCCGAGCAGCGTTTCGCCATCCATCAGCTGCAGCTGACCCAGGGTTTGTTCCGCCAGCCGCGCGTCGATTGTAGCTGGGTCAGGCCGGTGTGGAAACGTGCGGTCTGAGGCCAGCGCAAAGGCCAGCGGCGAGCCAAACGTAACCGCATGGCACAGGCAGGTCTGGACCTGCTTAAAAACAGTGGTGAGCGTCTTGATCACCCGCGTATGCTGCTGCAGCTCAGCCGGGGCGGTGGGCCCAGCCTGAAGCATGTAGAAGCCGCCCGGGTCTATCACCCGCTTGACCTGCTGATAGTGCTCCTGGGTAAATAGCTTGTAGGCAGGCCCTGACTCAATTGGGTCGCTCAGGTCGGAAATCACCACGTCCCACGTCTCCGCAGTCTGATCGAGAAACGTGAGCGCATCGTCGATCACCAGCTCAACGCGCGGATCGCTAAAGGCCTGCTGATGCATTTCTGGCAGATGCTGTTGACAGGCCGCGACCACATCACCATCGATATCAACCATGACGACGCGCTCAACCGTCTTCCAGCGCAGCACTTCGCGCAGCGTTGCCCCCTCCGCGCCGCCCAGCACCAAAACCTGCTGCGGTGACGCATGCAGCACCATGGCGGGGTGCACAAGCGCCTCGTGGTACAAAAACTCATCGCCGGTGCAGGATTGCCACTTGTGGTCTAACACGAGTGCCTTACCGTAGGCTCCAGTCTCAACAATATGCAGCTCTTGAAAGGGCGTCTTTTGATGCGCTAATACGCGCGTGATGCCGTGGCTGTAGATATCCCAAGGGGTAATGGTCTCCTGTAGCCAAAAGCTCGGTTGAGACAGGTTGTCAGTCATGGTCCTAGTCAGTCACTTTGATCACGCGGATGCGGTTACGACCTCGCTGCTGGGCTTGCTCTAATGCCTGTTGCGCTTTGTCTAACATCAGCTGCTCGCTTTCGGTGGGATGATCGCGGTCAGCAATGACGCCGCCAATGCTGACATCCACGCTGATCTGCCGGCCTCCCTGAACGGCCAAAGGACGCTCGGTTAAAACGCTTTGCAAGGTTTCGGCATACTGGCTGATAGCCTTGATGTCGAAGCCAGTCAGCGTGCACATAAAGCGGCCATAGCCGTCGCTGTAAAGCCAGGTATCAACGGTGATGTTGTGCTGAATGCGCTGTGCGATCGCTGCCCAGAGCGCCGCTGTTTGCTGCGGCGAGAAGCCGCTATCAGGCTGAGCTGGTTGTGCCTGCAGCGTCAGCAGTGCCACCGACTGCAGCTGTTCGTTGAGCGGCGGCTGCTTCATCTGGTACAGCAGGGCCGTCAGCGTTTGGTGAATCAGCCGGCTATGCAGCAGGCGCGTATTGGCATCGGTTAGGTTTAACGCCTGCAGCAGCCGCTGGTAGCTCTGTCGCAGGCTTTCCACCTTATGACTTTGGGAAGAGACCTCGCGCTCTTTTTCAACGAGCTGATTTTCGAGCCCGGCGGCCTGCTTTTTGGCTCGGGACGTGCGCCAGCCGCGCTTGATGATGGTGGGCAGCGTTACCAGCAGACCAATGATCACCCCCAGCGCCAGCGTTCCTAGCAAAACAATGGCGAGTGATTCTTGCAGATCCCAGGTCAGCAGATTGATGGTGACTATCGTATTGTTCTGCAGCGCAAAGGCGATCGCAATAAAAGCGATCACCAGCGCAAAAATGATGAATAGCGGCATGGCATGTAAGGCGGTCGTTTTTCCAAAAACCGATCACAATGAAGCAGGCACAGTGAAGCAGGCAATGTTAGCTAACGATCAGGCTGGCTTAGGCGGCGGCTGAGCTGCAGTTTATACTGCACAGGCTACCGCACCGCAGACTGTTCAACCATTTTCCGATTAAAAACATTCATAACTATGGCAGATATTACCGGCGCTTGGTTAGGAACCTACTGGCAAGCGGGCAATCCAACGCGATTTGAGGCTACGTTTGCGCAGGCCAGCAACAGCCTGAGCGGTCGGATTTTAGATGACGGTAATCTAGGTGAGGCTCAGCTGGAAGGATCGATCACGGGGCGTCAGATCACTTTTACCAAGCGCTATCTGAATAATTCGTCCTACAGCATTCGCTACACCGGCACCCTGTCTGAGGACGAAGAGCATATCAGCGGTCAGTGGATTGTGAATGCTCGCCACGCCGGGCCGTGGGAGGCGCAGCGCAGCGATAATGATTTGGCCTCAGAGCTCAAATCACTGATGACCCGCCAGGTGCCGGCGACAGCCGCGCCCGTTTAAGCTACCGCTACAGCCTTTTCATAACTTCGGGTAGCAGCTGCGCCGGCAGCTGATTGAGCGCCTGCTGCTGCCCGGCTAGCCCCAGCTGCTCGAAGTGATAGCTGACGTTGCGCACCAGCGCGTTGAACATGGCGTCGTAAGTGGGGGCGTTTGGGGTCTGCTGTGCCAGTGCCGTCAGGTAGTGGTGCAGCGCCTTGCTCAGGTGGAGCGTAGTGGCCGCCGTCTGCGGGGCTGAGAGCGCTAGCTGGTCGTGAATGTTGCCCAGGCAGTGGTGAATGGAGGGCAGATCGAGCGACACAGACTGGTACTGAGCGGCAATCTGAGCGGCTTTAAGGGCAGCTTCATAGGCGATGACCGCGTTTTGCCGGTAGCGCTCCTGCGGGTCGATGTCTGCATCGACGGTGTTAGCCAGTTCCCAATAGGCGGTGCCGAGGTTGTTGTAGGTGCTAGCGCAGCCGGTTGGGTCAGTTTGCGGCGTGCGATAGTTGAGCGCGTCGCGGTAGGCTGCGATCGCGTGCTTGAGTAAAAAGATTGGTCGCTCCTGCTTGGACAGGCTCCAGTAGGCAATGCCGAGGTTGTTTTGGACAGCGGCATATTCGGCTGGGGTTTGCTCTGGATGGCGGCAGCGCAGCGCTTCATTGTAGGCCGCGATCGCGCGATGCAGATAGGTCTTAGGCTGCTCATAGTGGGCCAGCTTCCAGTAGATTGAGCCCAGGCTGTTCTGCAGAGTGGCATATTCATCAGCGTTTTGCTCAATGGCGCAGAGCGGTAGCGCCTGCCGGTAGGCCTGCACCGCCTGCTTGAGGTGATCGACAGCGCTGTCGTAGGCGGCTAGCGTACTGTGGACTGCGCCAATGTTGCTATATAGGCGGCTAGCGATGTCCGACTGTCGCTGAGCGTCTACTTTGGCCAGACCTTGCTGGTAGGCGGTCAGACTGTCCTGCATTTTGGCAAACAGCTGCTGCTGATTGGCCTGCATCTGAGCCTGCATCCAGTAGAGCGTGCCCAAGTCGTTGAGGGCGCTGCCCAGTGCCTCGTCGGTCTCAGGGAGGTGAGTCAGCGCTGCTTGGTAGGCTGCGATCGCGGCTTCAATCGTTGCTGGCTCAGCTTCACCTGTCTCAATTTTGGTGCGGTAAGAATGGCCTAGCGCCAGTGCTGCTTGACCCATGTCCTCTGCTGGGGCCTGCTGAGCCTGCAGCTGGGCTAGCCGCTCGGCAGGGTCGGCTGGGCTGGCCGCAGCGGCTGTTGTCTCGGGCAGGCTGGGCGAGCGCTTTGGCAGCGGCCCGGCTTCGGCAGCATCGGCTTGCGCCTCTAGCTGATAGAGATCGTGGCTGATCAGGTTCCACAGGTCGGCCGGCAGATAGGGCACAGCGCTGTCGCTAGCTGTCGCCAGGCGCGTCTCACCGTAGAGCACACCGTTCTCGGGGGGCTGCGCGGCTGCCGGGCGCGGCGGGTGAGCGGCCGACTCAGCGCCAATCGGGGTGGGCTCGCTGACAAACTCAAAGACGGCGCTGCGCCATTGCCAAAACCGGGTGGCCGACTGCTGAATGCTGCGAAACCACGGCCAGGGTAGCCAAATCAGCAGGCTGGCATCCAGATGCGGCAGCAGCGTCTCGATCTGATCGAGCGACTGCAGAAAGTGGTGCTGCAGCATCGAAGACTGGCGGGTCATCTGGTCAATGCCCAACACCTGCAGGCTCGGAATTCGGGAGGGAGAAACCTGCGACTGGGGCTGCTGCTTTACCCAGCGGGCTACTTGCATCACTAAGTTAGGCTGCTGTGGATCAAACTCGAGTCGGGCTAGCCGCGTTGGGTTGTGGGGGGAGGCGACCTCGGGCTGCTGCGTGTTGAGCCAAATCTGAGCAATTTCGGTTTCTAGCTGGGTGGCTAGCTGATTCTGTAAAATACCGTTGTCACAGACAGCAATCAAAAGCTGATGGCGTAAATTTAAGCTGAGCGATAGCTTTAGGGTCTGATAGGCCCGCTGGTTAATGCCTAAAATAGTGCGAGAGGTCGGTTGTGTGGCCACCATATCCGGTAGAGCAGTGCTAGGGTTAGATACTTAGTTTTTCGAGCCTATTCCGAATTGGTCAGGAATGAATTACTGCGAGGTTTGGTTCTACTGATAGACGGGTGGGTTAGCCGGTTAGCTCAGTTTGACTGGATCGTCTGCCAGCCCGCCGCAGCTGACCTGTTATGCTGAAACTTCCAGCTGTAATTTTGCTTAGCTCACTTAGCTCATTCGTTGCGGGCTGACCACCGGGGACCTCATCAGCGTTTAACCAAGACCACTGACCCTATGTCGCTTACTGTAAAACCGTCTATTCGGCAGCACCAGCATCCTACAGTTCGTCAGCTAGCTGACGCTATCGAGTCTATCTGGCAGCGCTACTTACAACTATCCCCCTATCATCTGCCAGACGACCTGGGCTATGTCGAAAGCCGCCTCGAAGGTGAACGGCTGGTGATTGAGAATCGCTGCTATCAGACGCCGCAGTTTCGCAAGCTGCATCTAGAGCTAGCGCGCGTGGGGCCAACGCTCGACATTTTGCACTGCGTCATGTTTCCGCGCTTAGACTACGGGCTGCCAATGTTTGGCTGCGATCTGGTGGCCGGTCAGCAGATCAGTGCCGCCATTGTCGATCTGTCGCCGGTCGGCCCAGACGGGCTGCCGCTGAGCTACCGTCAGGCTCTATCCACCGAGCCCGAGCGCGAATTTTCTCAGCCGCGCGAGCTGCCAGACTGGGGCTATATTTTTTCGGAATTTTGCTGCTTTATTAGACCGGCAAATAAGTTTGAAGAAAGTCGATTTCTTAAGAAAGTCGAACGCTATTTATCGATTCACTGTCAGCAGGCCGTGCAAATGCAGCCGCAGCCGCAGCAGCGAGCTGCCGTTCTAGCCGGGCAGCGGCGCTACTGCCAGCAGCAGCGCCAAAATGATAAGACCCGTCGCATTTTAGAAAAGGCTTTTGACACTGCCTGGGCGGAGCGCTACATGACTACGGTGCTCTTTGATCTGCCAGAAACGGCCTGACTACCGGCTGATGCCTGGCCGCCGTTTGCTCTACCTGTGCCAGAACCTTGCTTTTGCCTGCGATCGCCTATTCAACTGTCGAGAAGTTTAAATCCTATGGCCGTGCTATCGAATTCAACCGCAGATCGGGCGACTTTCCGGTCAGCCGCCATGCCAGCAGCGCGCGCTAAAACCGGACGTTTGATTGTGTTTACCGGACCCAGCGGCGTGGGCAAAGGGACGCTGCTGCGACAGCTGCTGGCACGTCATCCCAGTCTGCGGGTTTCGGTGTCAGCCACGACCCGGTCGCCGCGCTCCGGCGAAGTTGAAGGTCAGGATTATTACTTTGTCGAGCGGGAAGCGTTTCAGCAGATGGTCGAGCGGGGTGAGCTGCTGGAGTGGGCTGAGTTTGCTGGCAACTTTTACGGTACGCCGGCCCAGCCGCTGGCGCAGCAGATTGCGCTGGGGCAGCGCGTGATTTTAGAAATTGAGCTAGAAGGGGCGCGGCAGGTGCGGCAGACGTTTCCAGAGGCGCTGCAAATCTTTGTGCTGCCGCCGTCGCTCGAAGCTTTAGAGCAGCGCATTCGACAGCGAGGGCAGGATGCTGAAGCCGCGATCGCAAAGCGCCTGGCGCGGGCACAGGTTGAGATTGCCGCAGCTTCAGAATTTGATGTGCAAATTGTCAATGATGATTTAGAGAGCGCCCTACAGCAGCTAGAGGCCACGCTGTTTGCTGAGGAGCCCTAGTTTGAGCCGCTCTCTGAGCCGGGTGGGGCCACTGCTTGCAAAACAACGAGCGATTCGATGACCGTCTTCACCAGCGGCGCCGCCACCGTAGAGCCATAGGCATCTTCGCCATAGGGTTCGTCAATCACGGCTAGCACCACGTAGCGCGGTGCCTCAGCCGGTACGATGCCGACAAAGCTGGTGATTCGCTCGCTGCCGTATTCGCCCCATTCGTTGGCCTTTTGAGCGGTGCCGGTCTTGCCGGCGATGCGGTAGCCAGCTACCTGGGCCGGTTCGCCTGAGCCGCTTTCAACCACGGCTTCCATCATGTCAACCACTCGGCGCGTGGTCTCGGGTGAAAACAGCGTTTTCGGGGCGGTCCGCTGCGGCTGCCACTGCAGCTCGCCGTCTGGGTTGACTAGCCCGCGTACGACGTGCGGTGTGACTAGCTGGCCGCCGTTAGCGAGCGCAGCATGCAGCTGAGTCAGCTGAATCGGTGTTAGCGAAAAGCCCTGCCCGAAGGCAGTGGTCGCGGCTTCTACCTCGCTGTTGACAAACTGTCCCTGCTCCTTGAGCTGACCGGGCGACTCAGCGGGCAGCTCAATGCCGGTGAGCCTGCCTAGCCCTAGCGTTTGCAGCCACTCAAAGTAGCGCTGCCGATTCAGCGTTTCCATAATGTGCACCATGCCCACGTTGCTAGAATGGCGCAGCACGTCAGTCACCGAGATTGAGCCGCGACCGCCCACGCTGCTGTAGTCAGCATTTTGAATGGTCCATTCGCCATACTTCAGCTGGCCTTCGTCATAGACGTAGTCGTTTGGGCCAAACGTATCTTCTTCGAGGGCAATGGCCACGTTGATGGGCTTGAAGGTTGAGCCAGGCTCGTAGAGATCGCTGATGGCCCAGTTCTTAAACTGCTCGACGTTGGCCTCATAGTAGCGATTGGGGTCATAGGCTGGTGAAACCGCCATTGATAGGATGGCCCCGTCGCGGGCATCCATGACAATCAGCGTGCCGCGCTTGGCCCCATGCTCAAGCACGGTGGCTTCTAAAGCGCGCTGCGCAATCCGCTGCAGTCGGCTATCGAGCGTTAGCTGCAGGCTGAGGCTGTCCTTAGCGGCCGCATTCTGCAGCAGCGGAGAGAGGCTGCTGCTGTCGGCCTCTGAATAGAGGAGCTGCTGCTGTAGGCTGTATTCCAGCCCGGCCTGGGCTTCTCCATCGACGTTGATATAGCCCAAGATCTGCGACATGAGCGCCTGCTGTGGATAGAAGCGCTGCTGACCGGCAATCAGCTCTAGGCCATCGAGGCGCAGTCGTCGAATGCGCTCAGCTAGCTCCTCCGGCACGTCGGCAGCCAGCTTGATGCCGGTTTCTTGAGCGGTAAAGCGCTGCACTAGGTCGTTGGCTGGATGCTCTAGCAGCGGGCTGAGGGCGTCCGCGACAGCTTTGGAGGGTTGATTAAACAGGGCGGGATGCGCATAGATGGTGTAGACCACTCGATCTACGGCCAGCACGTTGCCGCGCCGGTCTATCACCGGACGTCGGGCGGCTCGTGGTACGGCATGGATTTCTTGCTGAGCGTTGGCGAGCGACTTGAGCGTGCTGCCGCGCACCAGCTGGAGGTGTGCCAGCTTGGCCGAAAGCCCTAGCATCGAAGCGATGAGAATGACCCAGACGGTGATCAGCCGCCGCCGTGGCGATAAGGCCCGAGACGGACGACGCGATCGCTGCGATCGCAGCCGACGGCGAGAGCGAGAAGGAGTTGACGGCACCATAGCGCTAACGGCAGTTTCAGCAATTGCCCAACGGGCTAGACGGTCCCTAGGTCAGTAGCCAAGCGGATGCGGCATCTCTGCTTGAGCCGAGGCAGCAGGGTTGGGCTCAGGGCTGAGGTCGTCGCTGGCTGGACGGTTGGGTTCGGGCGATAAAAAGATAGCACGGTTTGGCTGCGGCACTTGAAACTGGAGCGCGGTCGCCGCCTGCTCAACCAGACTGTGCTTCAGCATCTCATTGGCGGCCGTCATTTGCTGGGCCTCGGTTCGCAGCGTCTCTAGCGATTGGTAGGTGCGCCCCACCATTTTGTCAACATAGACCGTCCAGCTGTAGACCAGCAGCGCACCGGCCACCAGCCCGCCGGTCAAAACAGTCGAGCCCTGCTGCAGCCCAACTAAAAGCTTTAGTCCGGCAGAGAGCTTAGGCTTTTTGGGGAGCTCGGTCACCGCAGTCGGTGCCGCCGCTACCCGCTGGGCTGGCGGTACCTGAGGCAGCTGCGCCACAGACGCCACTGAAGTCTTTAATGTGCTTGTCCGCTGGGACTTAGCGCGATCGTCAGTCTCAATGTTGAAGGCTAGGGCCACGTATCACTCCTTGTTCACACACAAGCCTGCGCCCAATCTAGCAGATGCTAGCTGGGCCGTAGCGTCTCTGTAAATCCGGCAGCTCTCTCTTTAGAGAAGGATCTCTGAATGGCCAAACGCCGCCAGAGTTGCAACATCCTACCCCGCCGCTGACGTAGGAACAAGAGGAAATCCATATTTTTTGTCGCAGCCAAGAAAGCCAAATAGCTCAAATATGCGAACAAGACGCGGGATCGCCCGCTGCTGGCCTGCCGCGTCTTGCTGAGGCTATCTTTAACCGCTTACCGGTCTGATCCTACAGCTTGGTGCCGCACTCGGGGCAAAAGCTGTGGGCCGCAGGATTCTGAGCACCGCAGTGGCTGCACTGCACCATCTCTTTCGGGCGGGCGGGACGCTCCGGCAGACCCACCATGTGGGCATTGCTCTTGCCAGGGGGCACCATCGGGTAGCAGTTTTCATCCCGACGCACCCTCACATCCATCAGCACCGGACCGTCGTGGGCCAGCATCTCAGCGACGGCGTCGCTCAGCGCAGTGCGGTCTTTAACCAGCATGCCTTTGACGCCAAAGGCGCTGGCGAGCAGCTCAAAGTTAGGCATGCCAATCTCCATGTTGGAAGACGAGTAGCGCTCGCCGTAGAAGCTCTGCTGCCACTGTCGCACCATGCCCTGCCAGCCGTTGTTAATAATCACTGTCTTGACGTTGATGTTGTACTGAGCCAGCGTACCCAGCTCCTGCAGGTTCATCTGAAAGCTGGCGTCACCGCTGATGCAGATGACTTCTGACTCTGGGACCGCCACTTTGACGCCCATCGCTGCCGGCATGCCGTAGCCCATCGTGCCGAGTCCGGCGCTGGAAATCCAGCGGCGCGGCCCGTTCTTGAGAAACTGGGCGGCCCACATCTGATGCTGGCCGACGTCGGTCGTGTAGTAGGCCTGCGGCGCCTGACGGCTAAGTTCAACAATCACTTCCTGCGGAGAGAGCAGCTCAGGATAGGTGGGCACTGCCAGCGGATAGTCCTGCTTCCAGCTGTCAACCCGACTGCGCCAGGCCGCCGTGCGCTGTGGATCTACCGGTTGATCTGCTTCTAGCCGAGCTAGCAGGTCGCTGAGTACCTTTTTCACATCGCCCACGATAGGCACGGTGGGGACGCGATTTTTACCGACCTCAGCCGGGTCAATATCAATGTGAATGACCTTGGCGCGCGAGGCAAATTCGTCTAGCTTGCCGGTGACGCGATCGTCAAAGCGGGCCCCGACGGCAATCAGCAGGTCGCATTCGCTGACCGCAAAGTTGGCATAGGCGGTGCCGTGCATGCCCAGCATGCCAACGGCTAGCGGATGGTGCTCGTCAAATGCGCCCTTGCCCATCAGCGTCGTCGTGACCGGAATCTGGAAATGCTCAGCCAGCTGTCTAATTTGCGCATGTGCGCCGGATGCGATCGCGCCGCCCCCTACGTAAAGCAGCGGCTGCCGCGCTGCCCGCAGCAGTCGAATGGCGTGCACAATCTGACGCGGATTGCCGCGAGTGGTCGGCTTGTAGCCTGGAATCTGCACATCAAACGGCTGCACTGGTGCGTAGTCAAATTCTTCAATGCCAACGTCTTTGGGGACATCAATCAAGACGGGACCAGGACGACCGGTGCGGGCAATGTAAAACGCCTCTGCTACCGTCTGTGCCATCTCTTTCGGATCTCGCACAACGTAGGAATGCTTCACAATGGGCAGCGTGATGCCAAAGATATCGGTTTCTTGAAAGGCGTCGCTGCCAATGGCTGCGCGGGTCACCTGCCCTGTGACCACCACCATCGGAATTGAGTCCATCTGCGCGGTGGCGATACCGGTGACTAAGTTAGTCGCCCCCGGCCCGGACGTTGCAAAGCAAACACCGACCTCACCCGTAGCCCGTGCGTAGCCGTCTGCCGCATGCGAGGCTCCCTGCTCATGCCGTACCAGAATGTGCTGCACCTTGCCAGCGGCTTCGGCCTGATACAGGGCATCGTAGATGGGCAAAATGGCCCCACCGGGATAGCCAAAAATATGCTTAACCCCGTGACGAATCAGGCTGTCAATCAGTGCGTACGCGCCAGTGGCTGGCTGAGTGGCCGGTGGGGTCTGCAATTGCATCGGAGAGATCATAGGAACGCAGATCGGTGAAGAACGAAAAAACGACTATTGGGTTGCCTATTTTACAATCATGCCTCAAATGGTTTGAGAAAATACCGAAATTATTTCGCCTTAAGCATTGCAGGCAAGATTTTTCTATATTCTTTACCGTCGCTAGTTGAGCCGGCACAGACCGGCTGGCTTAGCCACCGAGCAGACAGCAGGGCGGGCTCTATTGGCAGCGGCCTGTCAGGTCTTCTTAAAATTTGCGCCGACGTTGGCGCCTGTGAGCACCTCAGCAATAAAGTCGGCAGCGTTAACGCGCGATCGCAGCTCGCTGCTGGTGTCTGTCGCGGCAACCGACTCAGTGCGCCAGCCCCAAACCCGCTGTGGCCGCTGCCAAAGGGCTAGATGCTCGGCGCTCGGCTCGGCATAAAAGCTGGCAGTGCCGCTGCCCAGCCAGTCTGAGCTCCAGTGGGTAAACCAGTCGTGACTGAGGCGATAGACCGGCCAGGCTGCGCTCAGCGGCACGCCCCAGCCGTCGATAGCGACAAGGCAAGCCAGCTGCCCGCCTCGCTGCTGCCACAGGGCGCTGGCAATGGCGGCCCCCACGACACCAGCACTAAAGGCGACAATGCTGAGCGAGCCAATCGCCGCCGGTGGTCCCTGCCGCTCTAGAAAGTGCAGCAGCTCGCCTGCACAGAGCGCTGAATAGCCAGCCGGTCGCACCCAAACCTGCTCAGGCTCAAGCGGCAGCCGCGCCAAGACCGGCGGTAGAAACTGCGCAGTCAGTTCGCTGGCGTGGATTCCAGGACAAATTAAAAGCTTCATGCCGGTTGACCATTGCAAAGAACACGCGTTAGGAATTTCAGAACTTTGACGTTCGGTTCTACACCATAGCCAGAGTGAGTCCTCTACCGGTAGGCTCTAGATAGAGTCCGACTGAGGACCTTGGAGGCAGTGGTAGCAGGCTCATGGTAAATCAAGTTTTGCCCACAATTAGCAGCTTAGTGGCGCTAGGAGAATTCAATCCAGACGCTTGTTCAGACGATTGTTCGAGCGAGCTGGATGAGCCTACTAAGCAGTCGCTTAATGCCAATGAACGACTCTTGCAGCAGGCTCGCAAAGCAGAAAGAGAGTGGCAGGGGGCAACCGCCGCAGCGCGACAGCTGCTAGAGCGCGTGCTGCCCCAGCCGGCAGCGCCGGCAGCCGTTCAGGGGCTGCTGCTGTCAGGGCCGTTTCCAGTGCTAGATTCGCCGACGCAGCTCTCTCACTGGACCTTTGTGCCGCAGCCGTTAGAGCAGCTGTCGCTGGCCTTTTCGCAGCTGATGCCGGCTGAGGGTACCTGCTCAGCGCGGCCCGCCTCAGCCCGCGTGCTGCCCCTAATTGAAGGAGACCCGATTGCTGCTGAGCGGTTTTGTCTGCTGCTGACGCGCGCCTTTGGCCTAGTGCTGGTGCTGGGTCGCGATGCCAACAGCGAACTGCATTTTCAATTTTCTTTTACCCCGGCAATCGTTTGCTCCGTTTGGCAGCTGCTGCGATCGCGCATCGTGCTAACCCAGCCCAAGCAGCTAGAGCAGCTAGAGCCGCTGATTGAGCAGTTTGCCCCAGTGGCCCCTGACTACCGGCTGGTGAGCCAGTTTAGCCGCCTGCTGATTGCCAATTTGCCCTGTGTTAAAGCCGAGAGCGATCACCAGGTAGAGCGCATTCGCGAGCCTCGCCACCGCGTTCAGGCTGCCTATGCTCGCAGTGCCCCCAAACGCCGCAGCACTGACGGGACGGTTTCGACCCTCGATGCCGAGCTGCTAAAAGCGATGGCGCATGAGATTCGCACGCCGCTAACCACGATTCGGACCTTTACCCGTTCGCTGCTGCGGCGTCAGGAGCTTGATCCAAACGTGATTAAGCGGCTCAAGCAGATCGATCGCGAATGCACTCAGCAAATCGATCGCTTCAGCCTAATCTTCAAGGCCGTTGAGCTACATTCAGCAGCGCAAAAAGCGACCCTGCGATCGCCGCTCACGGCCACCTCGCTCACCCAGATTTTTCAGGAATCGATTCCGCAGTGGCAGCAGGCTGCGGCTCGCCGCAACCTGTCGCTAGAGGTAGCGCTGCCATCAACGCTGCCAATGGTGGTCAGTGATCCAAATCTACTGCAGCAGGTATTGACCGGCCTGATTGAGCTATTTACCCATAGCGTCGTGCCCAGCAGCCATATTCAAATGCAGGTGATGTCGGCTGGGCACCAGCTCAAACTGCAGTTTCAGTCGCAGTCAGTGGCCAGCTCAACCAGGGCCAGCGTCGCCCATGCGCCCGCACTCAAGCAGCTGGGCAACCTGCTGATGTTTCAGCCAGAAACCGGCGGCGTCAGCCTCAACCTGAGCGCGACTAAGGCGCTATTCAAAGCGCTTGGGGCCAAACTAATCGTGCGCGATCGCCCAGCGCAGGGCACCACCTGGACCGTCTTTTTACCCATTGAGACAGCGAATCTTGAGCGGTATCCGGTGGTTTAGGCCGCTAAAACGGCAGCTTTTTCTTGCTTTCCTTGTCGCGCTCGTAGTCTAGCTCTTTGAGCTTTTTCATAATGCGGCTGAAATATTCTTGCAGATACTCTTCCAGCGTAGTGATGTCTTTTTTTTCGATTTCAAAGGTCTGATAGACCTCTTCCATCGGGGCATCTAGCGGCTTGCCATCGGCGCTGACCTCAGCGAAAGCCAGCCGATCGGCAAGATCCCAGCCCCATTGGAAAAAGCGAGCCACTTTGCGCACGCCGCGCAGCAGCCCGAGTGACAGGGTAGAAACTTTGGCATCTTGGCCGGACAGTCGCTCGCACAGTCGCACGATTTCGTAGGCTCCCCAAGCGCGCGTGCCAGCGAGTGGAAAGGTTTGCTGGTTGGTGGCCGGCAGCTTTAAGGCTTTAACCGCAAACAGCGCAATATCCTGCGTATTCATGTAGGCAATCGGGGCAGCTTCGCCCATCACCCAGACAGCCTGCTTTTCTAAAATCGGAATGGCGTACTGACCAATCAGGCCTTGCAAAAAGCCGCAGGGCTGCAAAATCGTATAGTTTAGCCCTGACTCTGCCAAAAACTTCTCGGTGCAGTGCTTGATATCCATCAGCGGCACGTGCGGATATTTATCGCAGTTAAGAATAGAGAAAAAGACGTAGCGCTCGATACCAGCCTCGGCAGCTGCCTGAATGAGCGCTACCTTGCCATCCCAGTCAATCTCATAAATGTTGGCCGCATCGTTGGGTCGAGCGGTGGCCGCGTCAATTACATAGCTCACGTCCGTCAGTGCTTCGGGCAGCGTTTCTGGCTTGCGCAGGTCGCCGCGTACCAGCTGAGCGCCCCACTCTCTTAAGAAAGCAGCCTTTTGAAAGTTGCGGACTAGGCATTTCACCTCATAGCCCTCATCTAAGGCACGACGAACGACTTGTCTTCCTAACGTGCCAGTTGCACCGACTACCAGTACGCTCATGAGGCTTTCTAAACAAAACTTAACGGTTTACTCAGCTTAACAGACGATGCCCCTCCTCACTCGAGAAAAACATAGAACGTTAAACAGAGAATGCCGATAAAAACAGCCTCTGCCTGTGACCAGGCGGCCACGGACAGAGGCTGAGTAAGCTTTGGAAAAAACTGCTTAGCCAGCAGCTGGGCCTAAATCTCTTCTTCTTCTCCACCCTGGATTCTCAGCATCAAAAAGCCAACGCTAAGGCCGACTAAAACCAGGCTAAAGACCAGTACCGCCGTCGAAAAAATCTCTCCGCCCATGTGCTTAAGCTATCCTCCTAACAGCGCCTTCGTTTGCCGAAAAGCGTAAATTATCTTAACGCCCCCCATTTTAGACCAGTTTGGCCGTCTCCCAACGTAACCTCATGGTGCATTCCCGGTCTCAATCTCTATCGACTCAGCCTGAGCTGGCTCAGCCCCCTCGCCTGCTGATTACGCTGGGCGACCCAGCGGGGATTGGGCCAGAAGTGGTGCTCAAAGCGTTGTCCCGAGCGGACCTAACCGCTCAGGCTGAGATCACGCTCGTAGGCAGTCGTCGCTGTCTGGAGCAAACCTATCGTCAGCTGGGCGAGCCTGCCAATCTATCTCAGTTTGCGCTGATTGAGGTGCCGAGCGGGCCGCTGCCGCCGCTTGGCGCTGGCAGTGCCGCTAGCGGTGACCTCAGTTTTAAAACGCTCAAAACCGCGATCGCGCTTGCCCTGCGCGACGGCTATGACGCGATTGTCACTGCCCCGATTGCCAAATCGGCCTGGCTGGCGGCCGGTCATTGCTATCCTGGGCAGACCGAGCTGCTAGCTGAGATGTCGGGCGCTGAGCGCTACGGCATGCTGTTTGTCGCCCGCTCACCGCACAGCGGCTGGACTTTGCGAACGCTGTTAGCCACAACGCACATTCCGCTGCGGCAGGTACCCGATGCCCTCTCGCCTGAGCTGATGTCGCTCAAGCTGTCGCTGCTACTCGGCTGCCTGCAGGAGGATTTTGGCATTGCTCAGCCGAAAGTTGCGATCGCTGGGCTCAATCCGCATAGCGGCGAGCAGGGGCAGCTAGGACGAGAAGAGCTAGACTGGCTGATTCCCTGGCTCAACGAGCAGCGA
Organism: Leptolyngbya sp. SIO4C1; assembly: GCA_010671975.1. Classification (GTDB taxonomy): domain Bacteria; phylum Cyanobacteriota; class Cyanobacteriia; order Phormidesmidales; family Phormidesmidaceae; genus SIO4C1. The sequence goes on from JAAHIA010000019.1 coordinate 16,476, forward strand.
CAGCAGTTTCCGCAGGCGCAGTTAAACGGGCCGGTGCCGCCGGATACGCTCTGGGTCAAACCTGGGCAGGCCTGGTACCAGCCAGGGGTGGCTGCCCACGATGGCTATCTAGCGCTCTATCACGATCAGGGCCTGATCCCCGTGAAGCTGCTGGCCTTTGACCGCGCGGTTAACACGACCATTGGGCTGCCGTTTATTCGCACCTCGCCCGATCACGGCACCGCGTTTGATATTGCTGGGCAGGGCATAGCTCAGCCAGAGAGCATGATTGCAGCGATTGAGCTAGCGATTGAGCTGAGCCAGCAGCGGCTAAAGTCATCAAAACATCACAAATTTGCCAAATCTGCTACCTCAAATTTCACAAAAAATTGTTGACCAAAGTGATAATTGACTGCTGGTAAACGCAGTCGTAAGCTGCCTAGCTGAGCCGGTTTGAAAACTTTCTAACCAATTTCCACTGCCTGGGCTTGCCATCCTGCTTTACAAAAACGGAACATTTGTTCACTCGCATCTGCCTCAAAATCGGTTGAAAATAGGGATTGTCCACATTTCACATTCCGGACATTTTTTGTAAAATTAACTACAGAAATCAAGTCTATCCTTGCAGCCAAAGCCTTCATTCAGCTAAGCGCGCAGCTTTTAGGCCCAGCTCCCAGACGGTGGGCCGCCTCAAAATACGTAGCTCAAAACAAACTCAACCCTGATTTACCCTTTGCTTTTTAACTAGGATTGGTCGCTATGCTTCAGTCGCTTCACTACTCCTTTAGCTCCATTCAAGACGAAGCTCGAGAGCTGGTTTACCAAGGCGTGGTTAGCCGTCAGCAGCCGATCTACACGCTTTGCCGATATATCCCAGCTCGTGAATGGGCCTTTGTCGAAGGGGCTTTAGAAGAAAACGGCTTTTTACTGAGAGATCGCATCAGCGATCTGATGGGTCGCGAAGATTGGGATAGTGATTAGATCGATGGCTAGATCTCGGCTTCGCTGATCTCAGCTTGAGCTTGAGTAACCTCCGTGCGGCTCAGTGCCTGAGCCGCTTTCTTGTGGGTTGCCGCTGCTAAAACAGCGCCAGCTGTTCTGGCGAGGGCGGCGACGGCAGCGGCGGCACAGCAACGCCAGCCTGCTCTAGCAGCTGCTGAAAATAGCCGGCGATCGCCGGCGACTCTGCCTCCTGCGGGCAGTGCACAAAGAAGTAAACCTGAGCGCCCTGACTGAGCGCCCGGTTCACCCGGTCCACCCAGCCGGTTAGGTAGCGATGGTTGCGCATCAGCTCAGGATGCCCGATGTATCGCACCAGCGTAAACGGCGCTGTGATTGCAGGCTGCAGCGGTACCTGGGGCTTGCGTCGCTGAGACTGTCGCTGCGGATCGTCAGCGGCCTGCTGCCAGTCATATACGGGGCGGCTGTCAAGCAGCACGCGCCCCGCTCGATGCTGTCGTAGGAGCGCATTCAGCCGTGTCGCATTGGGTGCCTGAAACCAGTCAGCATGGCGCACTTCAACTGCCAGCGGTGTCGCTGCTGACCAGCCCTGTAAAAATTCCGTCAAATCTGGCCACTGAGCTGGTCCATAGCTCGGCGGCAGCTGCGCAAAAATCGGCCCTAATCGCGGCCCTAGCCCCTGCATGAGATGGTCAAAGGTGCGGGCTGCTGACAGCTGCGGCGCCACGGCCCCGGTATGCGTGATTGAGCGTGGCAGCTTGGGGCAAAATCGAAATGACTGAGGCGTCTCCTGAGCCCAGCGGGCCACTGTGGCAGGCGTCGGTACGTGATAAAACGTCGTATTGCCCTCAACCGCTGTGAGCCGCTCGCCGTAGCGCTGCAAAAAGTCTTTAGCCCGGCTGCCCGGTGGGTAGAAGCGACCCACCCAATCTTTGTAGGCCCAAACCGCGCAGCCTAGCCAAAACTGCCCGCCTATCTGTGTCCTGTCTGCTGCCTGCTGCCTGCTCGTCATCTTTCTCTAGCGATCGCGCATCGCCTTAGCTGCCTGCTCTGCCAACGTTACAATGCAAACAGGCCTACTGCGCTACTACATTCGTTTTCTCTCCTCATGGTATTTAGCAAACTTCCTCCTGACTGGCAGCTGCCTGAAACGCTTGTCACGCCCGAAGCCGCCTTCTTCAATCGTCGTCGCTTCATGAAAACCCTAATTGGCGCAGGCGTTGGCGCATCGCTAGCTGGCTGTCGGCGGCCGCTCACCTCAAAAGGTTTAGCCGAGCTTAAATCAACCTACGGCCAGCCAATCAAAAGCGTCGTGGAGAACCCTGCCTTTGCCAACTTAGATCGCCCCGTCACCGAGCAGCGCTTCGCCAGCCGCTTCAACAACTATTACGAATTTGGCATGACCAAAAACATTTGGCCCAATGCCCAAAAGCTGCCCACCGAAGACTGGAAAGTCGAAGTCACGGGCCTAGTCAAAAATCCTAAAACCTACGATCGCGACGACCTGCTCAGCGCCTTTCCGCTAGAAGAGCGCGTCTATCGCTTTCGCTGCGTTGAAGCCTGGGCGATGGTAGTGCCCTGGATTGGCTTTCCCATGCGCAGGCTCATCGAAGCCGTTGAACCCACCGCAGCCGCTAAATTTGTGCGGTTTCAATCCTTTTACGATCCCAAAATTACCGAAGGGCCGACAGTCTCTTTTTCAAATCTGCCCTGGCCCTATCAAGAAGGGCTGCGGCTCGAAGAAATGGCAAACGAGCTCGCCTTTTTCGCGGTTGGCATCTACGGTCGCACGCTGCCCAAGCAGCACGGAGCCCCCATTCGCATGGTGCTGCCCTGGAAGTATGGCTTCAAGGGCGCTAAATCTATTGTCAAGATCGAGTTTCTAGCAGAGCAGCCCGCCACCTTCTGGAACACGATTTCGCCCAACGAATATAAATTTGAAGCCAACGTAGAGCCCGACGTGCCGCACCCCCGCTGGTCGCAAAAAACTGAGCGAATCGTTGGTGAAGGCAACAACTGGGACTGGGAGCGACGCCCAACGCTGCTCTACAACGGCTATGGCGACTACGTTGCCAGCCTGTATAGCTAAGCCGGGAGGCACCTATGTATACTGCCGACCATCTGGCCAATCCCGACCACATCCATACTGTCTTTGCCTTTCCCTATCACGGCCTAGAAATTCAAATTACCAGCACCCAGCACGACGGCCAAACGCTCTACACCGCCTGGGTCAACTATGATACCGGCAGCGCCGTCGCCGTCCCCAAAGCGCGATCGCGCGAAGAAGCCATCCAGCGCGCCAAAGCCTGGGCAAGACAAAAGTTTGAATGGCCTACATAATGGCAAAGCGATCACTGCCCGCAGCGCGACATCTAAAACCATTTGCCCTGAACGTTCGCCTTGCCAATCCTCAATCCGCACAAAAAATCCCAGCGCTTCATTAAAACCTACTTACAAACCCCACCACCCCGCGCCTCGAATGCTAAGATCCAAACTGGCATTTTGATAATGATTATCGTTTCGTCGACATGCTAGAGGTGCAAAATCTCTCAGTCAACTATCGTGGTCTGCGCGCGATAGACAATATCTCGCTACGGCTACAGCGGGGCGAACTGGCCGGTCTCATCGGCCCCAACGGTGCCGGCAAAAGCACGCTGATCAAAGCCATGCTGGGTTTAGTGCCTACCCAGCGCGGTCAGGTTTTGCTAGACGCCTGCCCGCTCTGCCGCCAGCGCCATCGCGTTGCCTACGTACCGCAGCGATCGCAAATCGACTGGGACTATCCCACCAGCGTTTGGAACGTTGTCACCATGGCGTTGACCAATGCGCAGCAGTGGTGGCGTCCCAGCCGTGGGGCCAAGCGATTGGCGGCCGAAGCGCTTGAGCGCGTTGATATGCTCGCCCTGCGCCATCGCCCGATTGGTGCGCTCTCTGGCGGTCAGCAGCAGCGCGTCTTTCTTGCCCGCGCGCTGGCCCAGCGCGCTGACGTCTACTTCTTTGACGAACCCTTCACCGGCATCGACAAAAAGACCGAAGGCTTAGTGCTGGCTCTATTTTCAGAGCTGAAGCAGGCCGGCAAGACGCTGCTGGTGTGCAGCCACGAATGGGGCGACAGCCTGATGCGCTACGATCGGCTGCTGCTGCTGAACCGACAGCTGCTGGCGAACGACTGCCCTAAGGCCGTGCTGACGCTCGAAAATATTCACCGCGCCTATGGCCAGAATCTGCAGCGGCAGGAGGCGTATCAAGACCTGCCGTTTGTCTGCTAAGACTAGATGTCCTTCCTCACCGATCCGCTCAGCTACGACTTTATGCGCTACGCGCTGCTGATGGGGCTGCTGATTGGCGCCTTCTGCCCGGTGATCGGGGCTTACCTAGTGGTACAGCGCATGACGATGCTCGGAGACGTGATTGCCCATGCGGTACTGCCAGGGCTGGTGCTGGCTAATTTTTGGCAGATCGGCTTTGCCGTGGGGGCCTTTGCCTCCGGCATGATCGGGGCAGCGGTAATCAACTGGATTCGGACACGGTCGCGAGTAAAAATTGATGCTGCAATGGCGCTGACCTTCGCCAGCTTTTTTGCGCTCGGCATCCTGCTGCTGTCGCTGCTAGAGACCGGCCTAGATCTTGAAAGCCTGCTGTTTGGCGATATTCTCAGCGTCACCGTAGGCAATCTCTGGCAAACTGCCGTGATCGCGCTGATCTTGGTCGCGCTGGTTGCCTGCTTCTACCGACCGCTGCTGTTTTTTACCTTCGATCGCATTGGCGCCGCCGCTGCCGGGCTGCCGGTTGCCTGGCTAGAGGCCGGGCTAATGGCCGCCATCACCCTCACGATTGTTGTTGGTCTGCAAATGGTCGGCGTAATTTTAGTTATCGCGCTGATGGTCGGCCCCGCTGCTACTGCCTACCTGCTGGTGAAAGAGCTGCATCAGATGATGATCTGCGGTGCCGCTGTGGGCGCGATCGCAAGCACAGTCGGCATCTATCTCAGCTACTACTTCGACTGGCCCACCGGACCGGCGATCGCCCTAGTGGTTTTTGCTGGCTTCCTGCTAGCGCTGCTATTTAGCCCCAGCCAAGGCATCCTCACCGCCCAAAGTTCCAGTAAAATCCAAAATTAACCGCTGCTTTACCCTTGTAGCCACCGCGCAATATCCTTCGCATGGTAGGTCAAAATCAGATCGGTGCCGGCCCGCTTAAAGCTGGTCATCGTTTCCATCACGACTTTCTCTTCGTCGATCCAGCCGTTCAGCGCTGCCGCCTTGATCATCGAATATTCGCCTGAGACGTTGTAGGCCGCCACCGGCAGGTCGCAGGCTTCTTTGATGCGCCAGATGATGTCCATGTAGGCCAGCGCTGGCTTCACCATCAGCATGTCAGCGCCTTCGGCGATATCTAGCTCGATCTCCTTGAGCGCTTCGCGCCCGTTCGCCGGGTCCATCTGATAGGTTCTGCGATCGCCAAACTGCGGGGCGGACTCAGCCGCATCGCGGAACGGCCCGTAGTAGGCAGACGCATATTTTGCGGCATAGGACAGAATCGGGATCTCCTCAAAGCCGCCCTCGTCTAGCCCGCTGCGAATTGCCTGCACAAAGCCATCCATCATGCCAGAAGGGGCGATAATGTCTGCCCCAGCCTGCGCCTGAGACACGGCGGTTTTCTTCAGCAGTTCTAAAGTGGGATCGTTGAGCACGCGCCCGCTCAGATCGCCCACTTCTAGATAGCCGCAGTGACCATGCGAGGTGTATTCACACAGGCAGGTATCGACAATTACGATCAGCTCTGGCGCCGCCTTTTTGATTGCAGCGGTCGCCTTTTGCACAATGCCGCAGTCGTGCCAAGCACCGGTAGCGTCTTCATCTTTAGTCTCAGGAATGCCAAACAGAATCACGGCCGGGATGCCGAGGTCGTAGACTTCTTTGGCCTCTTCAACAATCTTGTCAACCGAAAGCTGGTAGACCCCAGGCATTGACTTCACTTCTTGAGAAAAGCTGTCTCCGGGCACCGCGAACAGCGGATAGATTAGGTCGCTGGTGGCGACTACGTTTTCGCGCACCATGCGGCGAAGTTGGGGATGGCTGCGCAGACGGCGGGGACGGTGGGTAGGAAACATAGCGCTTTCTTAAGACAGGTTCAGACAAATTCGCTGAGATTAAGTCTAAAGCCTGGGCTGGCTACCCATAGCGGTTGCTGTCAAAAAAGTAACGTTCTGTAAAAACTGTCAGCGGTTGCCCAGTGAACTAATGAGTGAACTAACGGCTGCCGCAAAGCGATACAATGGGCGTCCGCAGCCACAGATATTCTAGAAATTTGATTGAGGAACCGTGTTTGCCCCGATTGAACTGCTATGGGCGCTGATTGGCCTGATCCTGACGATTGGGGCAACTTGGCTCGAAGTCTTCATCACCAACGTTCCTTGGGCTTGGTTTCAGTCAGGCATGCAGTTTTATTCGCTGGGCGTGAGCTTCCAGGTTGGGGCAGTGCTGCTGACGGCCTGCATGGGCGGACAGAATGCAGCGGTGCTGGCTCAGGTGGCCTATTTGAGCTTAGGGCTGATTTTGTTTCCCACGTTTGGGCTACAGGTGTTTACTCAAGGCGGCGGGCTGAGCTACTTTCGCGAGCCTAGCTTTGGCTATCTGCTAGGGTTTGTGCCGGCTGCTTGGGTTTGTGGCTTCCTGGCGTTTCGCTCAGCGACTAAACTAGAGAAGCTAGCGTTAAGCTGCCTGAGCGGTCTGCTGGTGGTGCACCTGGTGGGGCTGCTCTATCTGCTGAGTGCCTATCTACTGGGCTGGGCCGAGTCAGCTCAGCTTTCTCTGGTAGAGGCAATTTCAGCCTATTCGCTCACGCCGCTGCCGGGTCAGCTGGTGGTTGTCTGTGCCGTCTCAGTGCTGGCCTATGTGATGCGGCGAATGATGTTTTATTAGGCTTTGGACGACAAATCACTCAGGGTATGAAACTTCGGAATCGTCTCTTTTGGCTAGCTGCGATCGCGGGTGTGGTGCTCGATCAGCTCTCTAAGCTCTGGGTTGTCCAAACATTTGAGCTAGCCGGTCCGCCGGTGACTATCATTCCGGGCGTTTTAAACTTTGTCTATGTGCTGAATCGGGGGGCCGCCTGGAGCATCTGCAGCGGTGAAAACTGCCGCTGGATTTTACCCTGGCTGTCGCTGCTGGTGAGTTTGGGGCTAGCGGCCTACGGCCTGCTTTCTCGTATCCCGGACCGCTGGGAGCAGCTTGGGTACGGCTGTATTTTGGCGGGTGCATTTGGCAACGGCATCGATCGGCTGCGGGCGGGTGAGGTGGTCGACTTCATTCAGGCGTTTCCTGTCACGCGGTTTCCAGTATTTAACCTGGCCGATATTTGGATCAACATTGGCATTTTGTGCCTGCTGCTGTCAT
>JAAHIA010000190.1 GCA_010671975.1 Leptolyngbya sp. SIO4C1
GGCCGCAGCAGCACTAGTCTATTTGCTGCGGCCTGCTCCTGAGCTCGGGCCTGGCGGTTCGCGCTGAGGCGATGCCAGTCGTTAGGGCCAATGGCTAGCTGGGCAGCAAGGGCCTGGGCTAGCTCTAGCGGGCTAGCCTGGCTAAGGGCAGCGCGATGTGAAGATGATTGAGCAGCAGTCATAGCGTTTTAGCACAGATAACTTTGGACGTACTTCTACTACTCTATACTCCAAATACGTCGAGGGAGCTTGCTATGAAACCGCGCCAGCTGGATGAAACAGCACTCGCTGCGTTTGAGAGCGATCTAAAGGAAGTTGCAGAGAAATTTCTGGCGCTGCGCGATCGCTACTTTGACATTCGTCGAGCCCATCGACGGCAGCAGGCAATCCAAGCTGACATTAGCCAGGCGACGCTGCCGGAGCCGGAACTCAAGCGACTAGCCACTGAGCTAGAAGATTTAGAAACCAAGCTAGAAAGTCAGCTGCTTTCGTGGGAAACGGTCAAAGAGCCGTTTTGGCAAGCGCTGCGGTTTGGCGGGCTAGGGGTCGTGATAGGCTGGCTGCTGCGCGGATGGATGAGTGGGTGAGTGGACAAATGAGTGGATGGGAGGCGAGGGCTGCTGGATTGGAGAGTAAGCGCTCATAATGAGGTGAGGTAAAGACGTTTTGCTAGCAATCTATGACCACTGCTCGGATTAAGCATATTTTGAAAGACGGCCAGCCTGGTGATGAACTCACAATCCAAGGTTGGGTAAGAACCAAACGAGACTCTAAAGGCTTTAGCTTTTTGGAGGTGAATGACGGGTCGTCAATGTCGGGCCTGCAGGTGGTGGTCGATGGGCAGGTACCGCACTATGACGACCTGATGGTTCGCATTTCAACCGGTGCATCGGTTGAGGTCGCGGGTAGGCTTGTCGCGTCGCCGGGCAAGGGACAGCGGGTGGAAATGCAGGCAGCGCAGGTCACGCTCTACGGCGAGTCAGACGCAGCCACCTATCCGCTACAGAAAAAGCGGCATTCGTTTGAGTTTCTGCGCACAATTGGGCATTTGCGATCGCGCACCAATACGCTAGGGGCCGTCTTTCGCGTTCGTAATGCCTGCGCCAATGCGATTCACGAGTTTTTCCAGGCGCGCGACTTTCTGTGGATGCACACGCCAATTTTGACCGCTAGCGACTGCGAAGGCGCGGGCGAGCTGTTTACCGTGACCAGCTTTAACTTAGATAAGCTGCCTAAAAGCGAAGATGGCAGAGTTGACTTCAGCCAAGACTTCTTTTGTAAACCAACCTACCTAACGGTTAGCGGTCAGCTCGAAGCTGAAATTATGGCAATGGCCTTTGCCAACGTCTATACGTTTGGTCCCACATTTCGCGCTGAGAACTCTAACACGTCTCGCCATCTGGCCGAGTTTTGGATGGTTGAGCCTGAGATGGCCTTCTGCGACCTCGAAGGCAATATGGATCTAGCTGAAGACTTTCTCAAGTTCATTTTTCGGCGCGTGCTAGAAGACTGCGCCGACGATATGGAATTTTTTAATCAGCGAATTGACAATTCGGTACTGGCCACAGCTGACAACATTATTAATAGTGAATTTGAGCGCATTACCTACTCAGACGCCATCAAGCTGCTCGAAAAAGCCGACAAAAAGTTCGAATATCCCGTTTCTTGGGGATTAGACATGCAGTCTGAGCATGAGCGCTACCTCGCTGAGGATTATTTCAAAAAGCCGGTGATCGTCACCGACTATCCCACAGAAATCAAAGCCTTCTACATGCGCCTCAGCGACGATGAAAAAACGGTGGCAGCGATGGATGTACTCGCCCCGCGCATCGGTGAAATCATCGGTGGCTCTCAGCGTGAGGAGCGGCTAGCGGTGCTAGAGCGTCGCATTACTGAAGCGGGTCTGCCCAAAGAAGACTACTGGTGGTACCTGGATCTGCGCCGCTATGGTACCGTGCCGCATGCTGGCTTTGGCCTTGGCTTTGAGCGCCTGGTGCAATTTATCACCGGCATGGCCAACATTCGCGATGTCATTCCCTTTCCGCGCACGCCAGACAATGTGGAGTTCTGACTTTTAGAATCTCTGTCTCTAGGTACTTTTGAGCTTGCCTGGCTGATTGCAAAATGGGGTCAAGCTGCCTAGCTATTAATCCTTCTGATAGCTTCGGCACTTGAGAACAATGGAATAGAGTGAATGAGTGTAAAGCGAATTTGGCGACTGCTAAAGGAAACGTTTCAAGAATGGAATGAAGATAAAGCATCGCGATTAGCGGCAGCGTTGGCCTACTACACGGTCTTTTCGCTAGCGCCGCTGCTGGTAATTGTGATTGCGATCGCAGGCTTTTTCTTTGATCAGGCGGCTGTTCGCGAGCAGCTAACGCAGCAGATTCAAAGCCTAATTGGTCCAGAAGGGGCAGAGCTGGCGACGACAACGCTAGAAAATGCTAGCCGCCCCGGCGACAATACGAGCCTCATTGCTTCAATTATCAGCATCGTGCTGCTGCTAGTGGGGGCCACCGGCGTTTTTAGTCAGCTGCAAGAGGCGCTCAATACCGTCTGGGACGTAGAGGCCAGACCGAACAACGCAGCAGAAGGATTTGTCAAGAAGCGGCTGCTCTCGTTTGCCATGCTGCTGACGATTGGCTTTTTGCTGATAGTGTCGCTGGTAATTAGCACAGCTTTGGCCGCGCTCTCGACCTATCTGACGACCTTGCTGCCCGGTGCCGACGTGCTTTGGCAGCTGCTCAACCTGGCGCTGTCGCTAGCGATCATTACGGTCATGTTTGCACTGCTCTACAAGTATGTGCCTGATGTCAAAATTGACTGGCGCGATGTTTGGGTTGGCTCATTCATCACGGCTATCTTGTTTACAATTGGCAAGTTTGTGCTGGGGCTCTATCTCGGCAATAGTGGCTTTTCTTCCACCTATGGCGCAGCCGGATCGGTGGTGATTGTGCTGGCCTGGGTCTACTATTCGGCACAAATCTTATTCTTTGGAGCAGAGTTTACTCAGGTCTACGCTCGACGCTACGGATCGCGGATTCGGCCTAGCGAACATGCGGTGCCGCTCGACCCTGAGGCGCGCACAAAGCAGGGGATGCCACGCCGATCAGATTCCTAGCTTTTTCCTCAAGCCGATCACGGGCCGCTGCTACAGCGGTAAATTAGCGCGGGGGTCAAAGCTCTCAATCGCATAGAGCTCTTGATAGAGAGCCTTTTCTTCAGGATCTAAGACAGTGGGAATCGCGATCGCAATCTCCACGATCTGATCGCCGCGATCGCCCTCCAACATCGGGTAGCCTTTACCGGCAAGACGCAGCTTCTGACCAGGCTGCACGCCCGGCGGGATCACCATCTTGACCGGTCCATCTAAGGTTGGCACCTCAATCTGGCTGCCTAAGATCGCTTCGCTAGGACTGAGGGGAATCCGGCAAACGATATCGTCATCCTGCAGCTGAAAGAGCGGATGCGGTTCAACAAAAATTTTAAGGTACAGATCGCCGCCGCCAAGGCCCTGACCGCGCAGCCGAATTCGCTGTCCGGTCACCATGCCGGCTGGCATATTGACCTCTAGAGAACGACCGTCCTCTAGGCGAATGCGCTCGTGTCCGCCGCTGTAGGCGCGCTCTAGCGGCACGGTCAGGTCCGCTTCGGCATCGCGCCGCGCAGGGCGAGATTTAACCGTGTAGGTCGTCTTGCGCTTGTTAGGCTCAAACGGGTCGTCAGCCTGAGTGCGAGGCTTCGTAGCAGCGGCTTTTCCCTGATGGCGATTGAGCAGCTGATCGACAAAATTATTAAAATCGTCCCATTCACTAAAGTCAGCATCGGTGTGGCGCTGCTTGCGAAAGCCCTGCTGCTTCCAGAAACGGCTATAGTCTTCATACTGCGATCGCCTATCTGGATCTGAAAGCACCTCATAGGCTTCGCTCAGGGTTTTGAAGCGCTCCTCGGCAGCCTTATCGCCCGGGTTGAGGTCGGGATGATACTGCCGCGCTAGCTTGCGGTAGGTCTGCTTAATTTCCTCAAGCGTGGCTCCTTGAGGAATACCTAGAATTTCATAGTAATTCCGAAAGTTCTGCATGTACGAAGCTAGCAAAATCTACCAGAGCTCGTCTTCATCACCCCAGCTGTCTTCATCGTAGCGGCGACCATAGTCATTGCCAGAACGCGCAGCCGGCGGATAGCCTGCATTGCCAGAATAGCCGCGATCGCGACGGTCGCGGGGGGGCTCATCGGGGGCGGGCTCATCGCTGGCCCAAGGATCGGGCTCAGGCGTCCAGCGATCGGTCTTAGAAGCGGCGCTGCGCTCATCATAGCGATCTGGGTCGCGGCGATCTGAGTCGCGGGGGGCGGTGCTAGGCTCACGCTCGCCATAGTCACGCCGGTCGTAGCGGTCGTCATAGCGATCTTGAGGTCGCTCTGGTAGAGGGTCTTGAGGCCGCTGTCCGCGTTTGTCATAGCGGCCTGATTCATCCCACCGCTCCCAGGTATCGTCACGACGCGGCTCGCCGCCGTAGCGCTCCGATGGTCGACGGCCCGTTTGATCACGGCCCGCCTGATCGCGACCTGTTTGATCGCGACCCGTTTGATCGTAGTCCCACCGCTGATCGCGAGCGGGCCGCTCATAGGATCGATTATAGTCGCCGCCATAGTCGCCGCGATCGCGACGCGGTTCATCATACCAGCGATCGTTCTGAGGCGGCGCGTCATAGCCATAGCGGTCGTAGCGATCGTCCGGGCGGCGCGGTGCATCGTAGTCATAGCGATCGCCTAGGCGATCGTCTGAGCGCTCCTCTGGGCGACGCGGCGCGTCGTAGCCATAGCGATCGTCGCGTGGTGGCGCATCGTAGCGGTCATAGCGATCGGCACGGGCGGGCGGCTCGTAGCGATCGCGATCGCTATAGTCGCGGCGCGGCTGCTCCCAGTCATCACCCCAGTCGTCCCAGCTGCTGCTGTAGCTATCTCGCCGACCGTAGCTAGGCGCATCCCACTGGGCCTGACGTTCCCAGCTGTTGCTGTAGCCGCTATTGCTGTAGCCGCCGTTGCCATAGCCGTAGTCGCGGCGATAGTCTTCTTCGTCATCAGTAAAAATGCGCTTCAACGTACCGCCAATTTGGCCCAACAGATCGCCTTCATCGCTATCGATATCGTAGAGGTACGCCTCTCGGTTGAGCTCATAGATTTCGTCTTGCAGATCGGCCTGGGCAATATCAATACCGCGCTCATCGCCGCGCTCAAGCCCGTCGCGCAGCTCCTGAATCAGCCCTTCAACTCGGCGTCTGCGATCGCGAGCAAACTGCAGGCCAAAATCGAGCGCCACCTCTCGCAGCGTGCGCTCTGCCGTAAAGGTTAGCGTCTCGGCCCGATTGCGCTTTTCAATCCGCTCCCGCTGCAGCCGATCGGTATCAGCAAATTCCTCCGCTTCGCGGATCATCCGCTGAATGTCATCTTCTGAAAGGTTAGAGGCCTCCTGCACTGTGATGCTCTGCTCGCGCCCGGTCGTTTTGTCGAGCGCTGAGACCTGCAAAATGCCGTTAGCATCGATGTCGAACGAAACCTGAACCTGGGGAATGCCGCGCGGCGCAGGTGGAATACCCATTAGCTTAAAGCGGCCCAGCGACTTATTGTCAGCCACCATTTCCCGCTCGCCCTGCAGCACGTGGACTTCGACAACTGTCTGATTGTTCTCTGAAGTCGAAAATACGTCCGAGCGCCGAACCGGAATCGTCGTGTTGCGCGGAATCACCTTTTTCATCACACCGCCGATGGTTTCGAGCCCCAGCGACAGCGGCGTCACATCCAGCAGCATGATGTCTTGCACTTCCTGAGTCAAGATACCCGCCTGAACTGCTGCCCCCACGGCGACCGCTTCGTCCGGATTAACGTTTTGATTCGGCTCTTTGCTCAGCAGCGTTCGCACCAGCGCCTGCACCATCGGCATGCGGCTTGCCCCCCCCACTAAGACCACTTCGTCAATTTGAGAAGGCGATAGGTTGGCATCGCTTAGAGCCTGCTTGAGCGGCGTTCGCAAGCGGCCAATCAAATCGGTACAGAGACTTTCAAACTGCGATCGCGTCAGCTTGGTTTCAATATGCTTAGGGCCGTCTTCAGTGGCCGTAATGAACGGCAGATTAATTTCGGCGGTTGGCAGCCCAGACAGCTCTATTTTGGCTTTTTCGGCTGCCTCAGTCAGACGCTGCAGTGCCTGGCGATCGCGGCGCAGGTCAATACCTTCTGCTTCTAAAAACTCATTGGCCAGCCAGTCGACGATCTTCTTATCAAAGTTAGTGCCGCCTAGCTGCGTATCGCCGCTGGTCGATTTCACCTCAAAGACACCGTTTCTAACGTCGAGAATCGAGACGTCAAACGTACCGCCCCCAAGGTCAAACACCAAGATTGTCTGGTTGTACTGCTGATCGAGGCCGTATGCTAAAGCCGCTGCTGTCGGCTCATTTAGAATACGCTTCACCTCTAATCCTGCAATTCGGCCGGCATCGCGCGTTGCCTGTCGCTGTGCATCGTTGAAGTAGGCCGGCACCGTAATCACTGCGCCCGTTACCGGCTGCCCTAGGTAGCGATTAGCTTCGTCTGCCAGCTTACGTAAAATCATTGCCGAAATTTCTTCCGGCGTAAAATCTTTGTCTAACCGAGGACAGCGGACTCTGACGCTGCCATCTTCGTCTTTGCGAATCGTGTAGGGAACTTTCTTAGATTCAGAAGTCAGCTCAGCATACTTGCGGCCAATAAAGCGCTTGACCCCGTAGAACGTATTTTGAGGATTGAGAACGGCCTGCCGACGCGCCATCTGCCCAACGAGGCGCTCGCCTTCTTTGCTAAAGGCCACCACCGAAGGCGTGGTGCGCATACCCTCAGTATTGGCAATCACAACGGGCTTGCCGCCTTCCATTACGGCAACCACTGAATTGGTGGTCCCGAGGTCAATGCCGACTACCTTTCCCATTCGACAGGTTTCTCCTCGCTGTTCGCTTTACACTGGGGCCTGCTGTTTCACTCTACGCTTGAGCTTGCTGACTTCGCCCCGTCTGCTTTGACAGTTGATCTAGACAGTTGATCTAACAGTTGATTTAACTGAATCACATATCGACAAGTGGCTTAGTATTCTAAGCCACTACGGGTTCCCTAAACCACTTTGCCGCTTTCCCATCATGTCTCGCCACCAATCCCTTTGTCTATTCTAGAGAACCTGCTATGAAGTTACCGTGATTCTTTGCTAGAATGAGAAGCCGAACGCGGATGTGGCGGAATTGGTAGACGCGCTAGATTTAGGTTCTAGTGTCTTCGTGACGTGAAGGTTCAAGTCCTTTCATCCGCATAGAGCTAACGCATTTATATCGTTCTGGCTAATGAGTTTTGGCTAGCTGGCACCGCAGCTGAGGCTGTCTCAGCTGCGCACATTAGCTGAGCTGCTCTCACGCTGCACTTAGCGCTTTTGGCTAGGCCTTTCGGCATTTTTGAGCCATTCTGAATCTTCTCTGTAGTCTAAATCTTCTCTATATATAGATGTAGATCCTTGTGCGAGCCGCTTGCTTAGAATACAGACACAGCTGAAAGCTACAGCACTAGTGACGGGTGGGGCAGCCGTTCGGCCAGCGAATTGCTCAGCGTAGAGCGCTAGCTAACAGTGAATAATAGAGTCAGATGTGAGCTTGACTGATGCTTCTAGTATACTCACATCGACAAACCTGACGTTTATTGGGATGCGGCAGTGCTACTCACTAAAGGCTTTGAGGTCGAGATGTATACGGGAACGCCTGACGGTAAAGTCGTCGGCCTCTCAGATCGGGTGGTTGCTGAGCTAGAGGGGTTTGTGCGCGAACCCGACAGTCGCAATGTGGAATACACCACGCCACCGCTTTGCCGCTATGAGCAGCTGCTGTGCGAATTGGTTAGACCGCGGCTGCGGCTGCGGCAGTTTCTCGCTCAGCTAGGTAACTACACGCTGCTGCCCGGCAGCACGCTGTCGCTAGGCGATAGCCAGCGGTTCTATCGCTCTGACCCGCACAATCCATATCACGGCTATATTGAGCAAACTTACGGCACCAAGGTGGTAACGGCTAGCGTTCACATCAATGTTGGCATAGCCGATCCAGAGCTGCTGCTGCGCGCCTGCCGGCTGGTGCGGCTAGAGGCACCGCTCTGGCTAGCGCTGACCGCGTCTTCGCCATTTTTAGACGGCGAGCTGACGGGCTATCACTCTACTCGCTGGCAGATCTTTCCACAGACGCCTGCAGCGGTGCCGCTGTTTGAGAGTCACGCCCATCACATTGCTTGGACGCAGACTCAGCTACGGCTAGGAACCATGCAAAACGTACGGCATCTGTGGAGCTCGGTGCGGCCTAACGGGGACAATCGGCCGTATGGTCTCAATCGGCTGGAGCTGAGGATTTGCGACTTAGTGACCGACCCGCTTTTGCTGCTGGCGGTAACGGCGCTGCTTGAAGCTAGGCTGCTCCAGCTGCAGGCCGATCCTTCACTTGACCCGCTGAGCGCTAGCCAGCTGCCGGCCTCTACTCGCCACGAGGATCTACTGGCCATGACTTTAGAGAATGAGCGGGCGGTGGCTCATCAAAGCTTAGACGCTCAGCTGCGCCACTGGTCTGACGGTCGGTCTATCACTGCGCATGACTGGATTGCTCAGCTCTACCAGGCGGTGTATCCAACGGCTAAAGCCTACGGCATTGCCTGCTTCCTAGCGCCTATCCAGCAAGTTTTACGCGAAGGCAACCAGGCTCAGCAATGGATCAAACAGGTACGTTCGGGCGACGCTATTGCTAGCGCGATCGCACAGTCAGCGCGCGTTATGGACCTGCAGGAAAAAGCGCTGCGATCAGATATCTGTGCGCCGGCATAGGCATCTCTATATTATGAAGCTTTGATGAAAGCTCTGATGAGCCTTCAGGCGACTGGCAGGCCTTCTATTTCCGGAAATAGAAGGCCAGTTGACTAGACTAGGCGCGATCGCATCGTCAGTCTGCCAGTCGCCGGTATAACTGATTAGAAAGTCATATCAGTCACAATCG
>JAAHIA010000191.1 GCA_010671975.1 Leptolyngbya sp. SIO4C1
GATGCTGAAGCAGCCCCTAACGCTCATTTGCAAGACTTTGATTTAATTATCTGTCGCAATGTTTTTATCTACTTTAGAACGGCCGCGATCGCAGCGGTGGTCAAAAACTTTTATGAGATGCTACAGCCAGGCGGCTACTTGATTACCGGACATACCGAACTGTGGGAGCAGGACTTAAGCCGGTTTGAAATTCGCTCCTATCCAGAATCGCTGGTCTATCGCCGACCGACTGCTGCCGACAGCGCCTGGAGCACCGAGCCGGTCAATCCCGAACAAGCCTGCCTCAGAACCGCCGTCACGCTATTTCGGCTGCGCGCTTTTGATCAGGCCGTTCAGCAAGTTGAAACCCTGCTCAAGCTGCAGCCCGAGAACTTTGATGCGCTCTGCCTGATGGCGCAGCTCAAGGTCAAAACCGGTCAGCTAGAAACCGCCGTACAGTACTGCTACCGGGCAGCGAATTTGGAAGCCCTGTCGGTGATTCCTCACTATGTCTTAGCTCAGATTTTCAAACATCGCGGCGATACTGCCTCAGCTAAGCGCGCTTTGAAGAAAATTATCTGTCTTGAGCCCACGTCAGTGGCTGCCTATGTTGAACTGAGCGCCGTCTACCGACAGGAAGGCAACCCGTCTAAGAGCGTCAAGATGGAGCGGCTGGCGCTGTCGCTGCTGAGACAGCTGCCGGTGGGCACCCGCATTCTAGAGCTCGATACCCTGACGGTAGATGAGCTGCTCCTAAAACTGTGATTTTGCCGCGATAAGGAAATCTGACTATGAACGAACCCGCCTATTTTAGCTTTACTGCCAACGAGCAGCGCTTTAGCATCAACGCTGCCTATGTTGAAGCTGTCTTTGCCCTGCCAGACATTATTTTGCTACCAGAAGCGGCTCCAGATATTGTGGGCGCGCTCAATCTGAGAGGCGAGCTGATTCCCATCCTAGATCTGAATATCAGCCTGGGCAGGGCCGCCGCAGACTATCAGGTGAGCGACAGCCTGATTGTGCTCAATCAAAATCAGCTGCGGGCTGGCGTAATCGCCAGCACAATTCACGAACTTGAAGCCGGCGCGGTAGCGGCAACGCTGGCCGAAGCCACCGGTTCATTCGGTCAGCTGAAGCGCAAGCATCTGATCGCCGGGCTCGCTCAGGACGATGCGCAAACGATTGTCTTAGCCGGCCCCGATCGCTGGCTGCAGTACGTAGAGGTGCAGCAAGTAATCTCGATGGCTAGCCTGCTGGGGCAAAGCCCTGCTGATGAGGCTGACGAGGCGGATGAAGCGCGATCTCAGCGCCCCACCTTTCTCCCGGAAGCGTCCGCAACCGATCGGCTAATTCTTCAGCAGCGCGCCGGGCAGCTGCGGCAGCCGCTCCAAAGACCCACAACAGAAGCGCTAAAAACGCTCAGCGTGGTGATGCTGGGCGGGCAGCGCTTTGGCATTGATCTGACGCTCGTGCAAGAATTTGTCGAAGCCTCAAACCTGACGCCGGTACCCTGCTGCCCCGAGACGATTGTGGGCAATCTCAACCTGCGCGGCGACGTTCTGACCGTGGTGGATATTCGCAGCCTGCTCGATCTGCCCATAGCGCCACCAGCGGCTAAGGCTCAGATTATTGTGGTCGAGGTGGATGCGATCGCGGCGGGCATCGTAGTTGAGCAGATTTTAGACTCTATGTTCTTGCTCAATCAGCAGGCGATTGTGCCAGTAGAGCGCACGGCTAGCCGCGCTCAGGCTCAGTATTTAGAAGGCATGGCGACCTATGAGGGCAGCCTGATTGGCCTACTAAATCTGCCCAAGCTGATAGCGCAGGGTAACCTCATCGTCGATGAAGTGGTTTAGCCCTTTAAAGACCGCTTAGTCAGCAAACACGCCCGAACAAAAATGCCCTCAGCTAGACTGAGGGCATCAAAACGGTGTTTGCGCTTAAGCCAGCGCAGACCTACTTGATCGAAGCAAAATCTCGATCTCGAACCTCGCCAGCAATGCGGCTGGAGCGACGCTCCCTCAAGATAGCCATGATGTAGTACAGCGCGATGGGGGCGACATAGCTTGCGCCTCGCTCGATGAACTCAAATCCGCCCCAGAAAGCACCCGAAAAGATAAACAGCGACTCCGTTGCAATCTTCCAAGCACAGATGAAAAACAGCAGCGGTGCAACCGGTGCAATTAGCACTGCAACCCCTAGTGCAATCTCAAACCAACCGATAGCCGCTAGCGCCGCTGACGTCGAACCAAATAGCGCAGAAATACCAACTGCATCGTAGTGGCCAGCCAGACCACCCTTACCATCAATTGCCCCAAATGCACCGTGACCAATCATGTAGACACCAATCGCAACCTGCAGCATGATTTTGAGAAATCGCCAGTGCTCGGTGCTCAGCGTCGGGATGTTTTTCACCCGATGCAGCCAGCCGTGACGCTTGGCATCCCACGCAATCATGAGGAATGCCGCAAACGGCACGGCATAGTTGTAGCTGCGCTCAAAGAGCTCGCTGACGGGCTCTCCTGCTAGCGGTCTGAGACAGGCCGTCATTAAGCCCCAAGCCGCCATAAACAGCAGAAACCCTTTTCTTGGCGCGAAAAACGCCAGTAATCCCAAAACAATGTCCATCGTGCCGACGATGGGCATCAGCTTCCAAGCAGCGGCCTCGGGAATGCCCCATACCGCAAAGTAGGGTAGCCACCCTGCTTTGGTGATGATGCCAAATGCCCCGTGGCCAATAAATTCCATACAGACTCCCAGTCTCAGAAGCCACCAGATTTTCGACTCGTGACTTTCAAGAAATCGGGAGATACCGGACTGAGTAACACTAGTCATAGCTGGACCTCATATACACCCGCTAAACGTCTTTTGATAGGAACAGACATCTTGAGACATTAGCATAAAAAATTATATTAATCAGCTCATTTTGCTAAAAAATTTTACGTTGAAGAATTAATAATTAGCATCAGACTTGCTAGTTTAGCATTCGGTCAAGTATTTTAATGTTTGGCAAGCTACAGATTGATTTCAACGATTACGAAAGTCCGCAAAAGTTAAGTAGCAAAAATGACACAATTTGTCTACAGGCTCAATAAAATCGCTGATTTTTAGCCGATTAATCATCGCTTTATGGCGCCTGGTTAGGCAAAAACTGACGTGTATCTAGCAGCCGTCTCAAATTTTTTAGCAATGCCATACTGCGGTAAAAAATTATGCCTAGAATCTGTTGCTTGGGTTTATTTAACTAACAGCATTAGCGATTATCTATGCCGCTGTTTCTGTCAAGCATTTTAGAAGTAGGTGAGCTGGCTACTGCATTTGGCTTGTCGCCGGGGATCAAAATCTCAGAAGATAGAAGCAACCTGCCAGCATAGGAGCAGCGATTGTGAATTCGACCGAGACCCTTGACCTGCCGGAGCAGCTGCTAGCTTTAGCCAAAGCCTCTGGTGCGGAAGCTGCAGAAGTCTTTCAATCGCAGACTTTTTCTCAGCCTGTCATTTTTGAAGCAAACCGACTTAAGCAGCTTGAGACTTCGGAGTCTGAAGGCATTGCTCTGCGCCTGTGGCGGCAGGGGCGACCGGGCCTAGCGGTCGCCTATGGGCCGGTCGCTCCTCAGCGCCTGGTCGAGCGAGCGCTGCAGCTCAGTCAGCTGAATCAGCCAGAGCAGCCGGAACTGACAGCCGGTCAACAGCAGCAGTTTCCCACGCTGGGGGAAGCGGTGAGCGTAGCCCAGCTGATTGACTGGGGGCAGGCCGCCATCGAGCAAATCCGAGCGGCCTACCCTGAGGTGATTTGCCAAGCCGAGCTCGACTGTGAAACCGAAGTCACTCGCCTGGTGAATTCAGCAGGGCTTGACTATGCCTATCAAGATACGACCCTGAGCGGCTACTGGAGCGCCGACTGGATTCGCGGCGACGATTTTTTAAGCGTTGGCGATGGTGAAGTGGCTCGCTATCGGCTCAACCCGCAGCTGGTCGTGGCTGACATTCTGCAGCGGTTAAGCTGGGCGGAGCAGACGGTAGAGCCGCTCTCTGGCAGGCTGCCGGTGGTCTTTACGGCCAAAGCCACCGATCTGCTCTGGGGCACTGTGCAGTCAGCGCTCAACGGTAAGCGCATTGTCGAACAGGCTTCTCCTTGGAGCGATGCGCTCCAGCAGCCGGTGGTCTCTGCCGCCCTGACGCTCTATCAAGATCCGACGCAGGGTCCCTACAGCTGCCCGTTTGACGATGAGGGCACGCTGGCGCAGCGGCTGCAGCTGATCGACAGCGGTCGCCTAACGCAGATTTACTGCGATCGCAAGGTGGGTCGGCAGCTGGGCCAGGCCTCAACCGGCAGCGGCTTTCGACCGGGACTGGGCAGCTATCCGGTGCCTAGCCTGCTGAATCTTTTAATCCAGCCCGGGGAACGCTCATTTGAGCAGATGATTAGCTGCCTAGGGGAGGCGATTGTGGTTGACCAAGTGCTGGGCAACAGCGCCGGTATTTCGGGCGAACTCTCGGTTAACTTGGAGCTAGGCTACCGAGTGATTAATGGAGAGATTGCTGGTCGGGTGAAAGATACGATGGTCGCCGGAAATGTCTACACAGCACTGAAACAAGTAATTGAACTGGCGGCCGACGCTGCCTGGAATGGTGCCTGCTTTACCCCTGCTCTGGTGGTTGACGGTCTCTCTGTGACCGGTCGCCTTTAGCTGTTTCAAGATTCTATAGACGCATGACCTGGCTGAAACCGTCGCTGAGCGCTTCGCTGAAATCGCCCCAGTGGCTGATTTGGCCTAAGCGCGTTGCGATCGCCCAGGCCTGTCTGATCGGCGTTGTCTCTGGCCTCACGGCCGTGATTTTGAAGCAGAGCATCAGCGGGCTAGCCGCCTGGCGCAGCAGCTGGGAAGCGCCTACCGCCTGGCTTTTTCTGCCGGCTTTTGGGCTGCTGGGCGGCTGGTTTGCCGGGCAGCTGGTCGCCCGGCTGGGGCCTGAAACCTCCGGTAGCGGCATTCCCTATGTCAAAGCCGTGCTCGGCTACGTGCCGCTGCCGCTCAATCTGAGGGTCGCGCTAGTAAAGCTGCTAGGTACGCTGATGGCGATTGGCTCGGGGCTCTCGCTCGGGCGTCAGGGACCAACCATTCAAATTGGCGCAGCGCTGGCCGCTCAGATTAGCCACTGGATTCCAACGTCACCGGCCTTTCGCCGACAGCTGATCTGCGCTGGGGCCGCTGCCGGACTCGCTGCTGGCTTTAACGCACCCATTGCCGGCATGCTGTTCGTAGTAGAAGAGCTGCTGCAAGACTTTTCGGGGCTGACCCTGGGCACCGCCATCCTGGCTGCCTTCATTGGCGCAGTGGTCTCGCGCCTGCTGGGGGGAGAAGGGCTCAACTCCACTATGGCCACCCTGCCCACCCATTTTGCGCTGGTTGATTTGCCCTTCATGCTGCTGCTAGGGCTGCTGGCCGGGCTGCTGGGCGCGCTGTTTAGTCGAGGTATTTTTGCCGGGCTAGCGCTGTTTCAGCGATTTCCTCTGGCGCTGCCGCTGCGGGTGGGGCTGGCTGGGCTGGTGACGGCTAGTCTAGGGCTGCTGCTGCCAGTGGCCGCCCAGGACAACACGGGCCTCAGAGAGTTTTTAGTTACGGGCGAACTGGGCTGGCAGCTGGTGCTGGCGGCCTTTATCGCTAAGTTTGGTCTGACCCTGCTGGCCTACAGCAGCGGCGCGCCAGGCGGTGTCTTCGCGCCGGCTCTAGTGCTCGGCTCGGCGCTAGGCTGCCTGGTGGGCTTTTTTGCCCAGGCTCTGCAGGGGCTGCCGCTGGTGGGCGATGCGGTCAGCGCGAATCTAACCACCTATGCACTTGCCGGCATGGGTGCCTTCTTTAGCGCAGTGGCGCAGGTACCCATGACTTCGATGGTGATTGTGTTTGAGATGACCACCGATTTTAATCTGGTGCTGCCTTTGATGATTGGTACGGCCGTGGCCTATCTGGTCTCTGATCGGATTGCCAGCGGCTCCATCTATTCGCGGCTGCTGGCCTGGCAGGGCATCACGCTCGAAGCAGACGGTGTGCAAACCAATCTGTGGACACAGCTCACTGCCGACGACCTAATGGTGCGCCAGGTCGAAACCCTGCCTAGTGAGATGCCGCTGACCGAAGCCATGCAGGCGTTTTCACAGTCACACCATCGCGGTTTTCCAGTGATGGCCAACGGTAAGCTAGTGGGCATTGTCACCCAGTCAGATTTGGCCAAAGCGCCGCAGCAGCGCGACCGGCTGGTGCGCGACGTGATGACAACGCCGCCAGTGACGGTCACCCCTAGCACCTCGATTACGCACGTGCTGCATCTGCTTAACCAGCTAAAGCTAAGCCGACTGCCCGTCACCGATGCAGCAAAGCTAGTGGGTATCATCACGCGCGGCGATATCATTCGGGCCGAGTCAGAGCATCTCAGCGGTGAGGCCGCCCAGCCCGGCCCGACTGCCGCGCCTTCCTATCTGGTCTATCAAACGCAGGCACCGGCTACCGGGCAGGGACGATTGCTGATACCGCTATCCAATCCGCAGACGACGCCTGAGCTAATGCGGCTGGCGATCGCAATTGCGCGGGTGCACCACTATGAAATTGAATGCGTGCACATTCTCACAGTGCCCCAAGAAGTTAAGCCGGCTGAGGCTCAGATTGACACCGCCGCCGGTCAGCGGCTACTGCAGCAAGCGCAGGCTGCAGCTGCCCCCTACGGACTGTCGGTGCATACGCAAATTCGAGTGGCTCACAATGTGGCTCAGGCGCTGCTAGAGGTGGTCAAAGTGCGGCATGGCAATCTGCTGCTGATTGGCTGGCAGCAGCCATCGCTGAGCAGCGGTCGCGTCTTCGGCAGCGTAGTTGACACCATGATTCGGCAGGCTCCCTGTCACGTCATCGTGGCGCGCCTAGGAAAATCGCTGCGGTTTAAACGCTGGCTGCTGCCCATTGCCGGCGGCCCCAACTCCGAGCAGGCGATTATGCTGCTGCCGGCACTGCTGACGCTGGGGCCATCACCGGCCGTCAGCCTCTGTCATATCTGCGGGGTGGGGCAGCGGCGACCGCCTTTCTTAGCTCCCATTGCGGCGCAGCTGAGGCGGCGACTGCGGCAGCCGGTAGAGACCATTGTGGCCATCAGCGATGACCCAGCGCAGGCCATTGCTCGTCTCAGTCAGCAGCAGCGCAGCGACGTGATCTTACTCGGCGCAAGTCGAGAAGGGCTGCTAGCTCAGATGATCAAAGGAAACTTGCCGCGCCGGGTCGCACAGGAGAGCGACTGTACGCTGCTGCTGGTTCGACAAGCCGCAAGTCAAGGGTTAGGCTAATGAACGATGAGCTGCTGGGAGATCCCTCGTGACTATTTACATTGGCAACCTATCTTTCCAGGCAACTGAAGACGACATTCGCGATGTCTTTGTTGAGTATGGCGAAGTCGTGCGCATCACGCTGCCGCTCGATCGCGAGACAAACAAGCCGCGCGGATTTGCTTTCATCGAGATGAAAGAAGATGCCCAAGAAGACTTAGCGATCGCAGAGCTAGACGGCGCTGAATGGCTAGGGCGCAACCTAAGGGTGAACAAAGCTAAACCCAAAGGTGAAGACAGCCGGCCTCGGCCCAGCAGCTTTTCGCGCAACCCGCTTTAGGCTATAGCTGAATTGACAGTCCCTCACGGGCCAGCATGACACAGTCAAACTGCTGCTGCAGACAGTCCTCTAGCTCATCTAAAGCACTGTCAGTCTGCATTGGGCTGTGGTGAAACATGATCACTCGAGAGACTTCTGCGGCTTTGGCCAGGGCCAGTCCGATCTTCCACGGAGCAGCCGTTGGCGCTGCATGATAGGTCGCGTCAGCATAGGTGCCATCGTAGATGAGCACGTCGGCCTGCTGAGCCAAGTACAGCAGATTTTGATCGATTTTCTCGGGGTTAGTATCGGTGGCATAGACCAGAGACCGTCCCTGCCAGCTAATCCGATAGCCGAGTGCCTGAGTGGCCTGATTGAGCGAAATGGTCTCAACAATCACCTCACCGATGCGCAGCAGGCTGCCGGCTGCTAGGTTGCAAAACTCTAGCTCTGCCTGCATGGCCTGAATGGGCACTGAAAAGCTAGGCCGCAGCATCTGATCGCTGAGCCGCTGTTTGATAGAAGCCCCGTTCGGCGCGATCGCGCCATAAATTTTAAATCGGTTGCCCGGTGTAAAAGCCGGCAGGAAAAAAGGAAATCCCTGAATTCGATCCCACTGGGTATGGGTAAAGAAAAGGTGCGCCGTTACCGGCTGCTGGGACTGCAGCTGCTCTCCTAGCACCCGCAGTCCGGTGCCTCCATCTAAGATGAGGCGCTGATTGGCAATCAATACTTCAACGCAGGCAGTATTCCCACCGTAGCGCGCAGTCGCCTGACCGGGCGTGGGTACGCTGCCGCGAACGCCCCAAAATTTGACTGCAAATTGGCTCGAAACTGGCTGATGACAAGCGACCTGTGGCAGCTGGCGAATGAACCGAGACGTCGTACTGAAAGGCATTGCAGGTCTCGTAATACTCCTAGCGGATTAACAGTAAATGAACGACAGCGACAGCCGCTGTGCGATCGCCATGTAGTGCTAGGTGAACCGTTCCTGATGGTAAGAAACTCATATCAATGAATTCAAAGTGAGTTCAAAGTGAGCTCAAAGTTTCAGTATATCCACTGAATTTCATTCTGAGATGCGTCTAATGCTACGTCTAACCCTTTCTTAAGGCTATAAAGTTTTCCCTACGTTTGGCAAGTTTAAGGCCAGTTTGATATCGCTTTTGACAAACAGGCGACAAACAGATGGCCGATAGCGCCCATAGCAAAAGCAGACCCATGGGAGTCTGGGTCTGCCAGCGCAGCCGGCGCTCATGCGCTGAGGCTGTCTATGTAACTGTTGACTATTTTGCTGCTGCGACGCACTGATCAATCAGAGACTGTACCTGATCGACGTTTTTCCAGCCCAAAATTTCGGTTACTTTCTTCTCAAGGTTTTTATAGGTCTTAAAAAACTCAGCAATCTCATCTAAGCGATGAGGCA
>JAAHIA010000192.1 GCA_010671975.1 Leptolyngbya sp. SIO4C1
TGTGAGAGCGCCCGCAGCGGCGTCACGTAGAGCAGCTTGAGTCCCTTCTGCACAGGCCCTGCTAACATCTGCGCAATCGGACCCATCACCGAGGCATAGGTCTTACCCGAGCCGGTCGGCACCTGAATCAAGCCGCTTTTGCCCGCTAGATACGCCTCCCAGGTCGCCTGTTGAAACGCCAACGGCTGCCAGCCCTGACGCGCAAACCAGTCGTGAATTGGCACGAGCGAAGTCTGAGGCAGCGACTGAGCTGGAGATTTAGATTGGGTCATGCCATAAGCACTATGCGCAACTGACACAAGGTAGCACTCTTGACCGCAGACAAAACAAGCACTGCTTTAGACCAGCCAACAAGCTAAGCTTGATCATTTAGAGATAGCCCCCAGCGCCGATAGCTCTGGCGCTAGGATAAAGAAAGCGGGCTCACCGGGGGAATCTCATGGCTCAAAAATCAAAAGGCGTGCTGCCGCCGGGGCTAATTGTGCGCACCGGTAAGTTCGTCTGGACGACGATGTGGCGGCTGATGATGTCAAAGCTGGCACCGGCCGATCCGGAGGGAGCATACACCCGGCCGCAGAGCCAGTTTCGCGATCGCGTTTCCCTAGACCAAGCTGCCGCCAATCGCTACGTGCTGATTGGCGGCATGAGCTGCCCCTGGGCGCACCGCACGCTGGTTACCCGAGCGCTGAAGGGGCTGACGCAGGCAGTGCCAGTCATAACCGTTTTCCCGGATGGCGACCAGGGCATCTGGACGTTTGAAAAGCCCTATGAAGGCTGCCAAACGCTGCCCGACTTTTACACTGCGATGCAGCCGGGCTACAGCGGTCGCGCCACAGTGCCGGTGCTGTGGGATTCGCAGACTCGCAAGATTATCAATAATGAGAGCGCCGAGATTATTGAAATCCTCAACGAGGCGTTTAATCCGCTAGCCGAGCCCCCCGACTTAGACTTATATCCGGAGGCGCTGCGATCGCAGATTGACCGCTGGAACGATCAGATTTATCGCAGCGTCAACAACGGCGTCTATCGCTGCGGCTTTGCCCAGACTCAGGCGGCTTATGAAACAGCCTGTACTGAGCTATTTGACACGCTTGATCAAGCCGACGCAGCGCTGGCAAATCAGCGCTATCTCTGCGGTGAGGCCCTGACGCTAGCCGACGTGCGGCTGTTTACAACGCTGATCCGCTTTGATGTGGCCTACTACGGCTTATTTAAATGCAATCGCCGCCGCATTCAAGACTATGCCCACCTCAGCCGCTACCTGCGCGATCTCTATCAGCTGCCGGGCGTCGCAGCTACCTGTGATATTGCGGCAGTCAAGCGCGACTACTACGGCAACCTATTTCCGCTCAATCCGGGCGGCATCATTCCGCTGGGGCCTGAGCTGGATCTCGAAAAATCCCAAACACCGACGTAAACCCATGTAGGAAGGTTGTGCTGCCGACCGGGCCAATTTCGCCGTTGCAGAAAAAGCCGCCTAGCGGCACCGGTCCCAGATACTTTTCAAACAGCGCTGAATCAAAATCGGGCTGCTTGTAGAGTCCTTCGCCGCGACCGTTGCAGACAAACATCAGCGCCCCAGCCGGCTGATACTGCCGCTGCTGATAGTGGTTGAGCAGATTTTCCAAATCATCGGCTGAGGTGCGGGCATCGCGCAGATGAAACTGAATTCGCTGCCCGGGACGCACCCGATCGGCAATTGCGATCGCGCCCACTTTGGGATCGACCCCGACCAGATTGCGAATCAGAAAATCGCCCTGCTCTAGCGTCGGCTTGAAGCTGCTTTGGGCCATACCAATGAACAGCGCCCGCTGCGCCAGCTCGCGATCGGCGTCGCTCAGGTCCTTGAAAATAGACTGCAGCACCTCAAGCGGCGTTTGCGGTGCAGCCTCGCTGTCAATATCGGCGCTTTGAGCCTGTACCTGCATGACAATGTTGCGATCGCCTTCGACGACGCGATAGGGCTGACCAATGGGTCGACAGCCCTGCGCCACAATAGCGTCCATAGCAATTTGACCAAACAGCGCTACGCCAACCACGCCCTCCTGATAGATCTGCTGACCGCAAAACAGGCTGCTGCCCCGACTGAGGCTTTCAATCCCAGCAAGGCCGCCCACTTTAACTGAGTCAGGATAGGCAAAGTCCAGTCCCTGCAGCAGATCGTTCATGCCCTCTGAGAACGGATCGGCAACCAGTAAAAAATGGGGCCTTTCGGCAGGCGATACCTCAATGATTTCAGTCCATTCGCTCGGCGGGCTGTCTAAATCCGGCAGTTCTTCAATAGAGAGGTGAAAGCTTTTGAGCGTCACGCCTGGTAAATGGGCGAGCGTCAGGCTCAGTGCGGCCGCATTTTCTACCTCTTTAGGGCTGCCCTCTGCAGTAACGCCAACCACGCCACCGCCGCTGCAGCCAAACAGGTGCGCTGCTGGCAAATACTCTCGCAGCAGCGGCAGCAGTCGGGGATATTCGCTGGCAAAGGCTGACGAAATAAAGACGATCGCCAAATCAGGTGTGGCGTCTAGCTGAGCTAAAGCCTGCTCACTAACGTCACGCACGGCAGACTCTAGAGAAGGACGGGTTGAAATTGCACTCGCCCATTTCATACCAAAATGCCCTCCATATCAGCTTGTTATTTCTCAGTCTACTGCCCAGCGTCAGCGAAATGACCGCCTTGCCTAATTTCAGCCTGATTTGTCTCGATGAAAGCACCGGTTCGGGAAATGCCCCAATCGGTACGGTCGTTTTGGAGAGCAGTGAGGTTAGTATAAAGACTAGGCATTCATGTCTAATCTCATAATCAGGGTCCTGTTTGGTAGAACCTTTACTAGCAGGGCTAATGTAATACCGAGTGTGATACCAAGATTGAAGGCGATTTGCTATGAGTGATATTCAAGACAAGATAACGCAAGAGATTGAATCTGCAAGAGCAACCTGCGATACAAGCGGCAATGACTCAGGTGAGTGCGCCGCTGCCTGGGATGCGGTTGAAGAGCTGCAGGCTGAAGCTTCTCATCAGCGTCAAACCAAGCCTACCAAAAGCTCTTTTGAAACCTACTGTGAGGACAATCCCGACGCAGACGAGTGCCGTATTTACGAAGACTAATCTACGGTTAGTCGGCATCACTGGGTATGCTGTGGGCTGAGCTTTTAGAAAGGCTCAGCCTTTTAATGTGTCAGGCGGCTCAGCCTTTTAATGTGTCAGGCGGCTCAGCCTTTTAATGTGTCAGGCGGCTCAGCCTTTGCGCCCGAGTGATAGGCTGTTTAATGCTTTACCAGCCAATTCTTTATGCTAGATATTGATCTGCTGCGATCGCTAATTTGGACAGACTATCGCCTGGCGGTTGTCTTTACAGTGCTGCTGCCGCTGGTACTGCTAGTTTGGGCCTTTGTGCAGCGGGCTGAAGCGCTGCAGCTGCTGTTGGTTATCTATTGGAAAGTCTCGAGTCTGCTGGCCATTACGCTCTACTTGATGATTGGCGGACTCTCAATCAGCTTTGTGACAGCGCTAATGGCGCGCGTTTTGATCCCCATCAGCCTTTGGTACTGGGCCGATATCAATGAGGAGATTCGAGAGCAGCCAAGCGGCCTACTCAAGCTCGTTTTTTCGGCCTGGCGCTGGGCAATCACGGTTTACTGCGCCGTTGGAGCGCTGTTTCAAATTCCGTTTTTGCGCTGTGCCTTCTCTCGCGCAGCGCTAGGCGACCCAACCTGCCAAGCCTGGCTGGAAGCACCGCGTCTCTATAAAGCCTACCTTCACGCCAGCTATACGCCAGGATTTCTGGCTTTTTGGGGCATTGTGGGCTTAGTCATCTATCTGCTGGTGCTGGGCTACTTCGTCTTTTTCCGCATCGGTCGGCAGGGACGCTCGGCGATTAATCAGTAAGCTGAATTCGCTAGGGCTTACGCACAAGACTTCTCGGTTCAACAGACCGCTCAGCCGCATGACCGATTCCCTACTAGCAGCTCGATTAGAGCAATACACGCTCACTCATCCGCAAGAAGTGCTGATCGTCAGCGCTGAAGTTGCTGGTGAGCCCGATGAAATCGTCATTTTCAGAGGCTTTTCTAGCTCTTTGATGCGGCCAACTGCTTTTGACCCAGACGTGCCGGTGCTGCCGCCAGCAGCAACGGTGCTGCGCATTGATCGGCTGCAGGGACCGTACCAGCCTGAGAACCCGGTTTACCTAGAGCAGGGGCTGAGCCTAGCCGAGTTTGAGGCGCGGCTGCCGGCGTCTGAGGCCTAGCGGCTTGAATCTTTAAGCCCGCCGTAAATTTCTTCGGTTTTAGCTAATTCCTGCCACAATAGTGGGTAGTCAATCAGCATTCTTTCGCCAGCCGGCCGCGAGCTGCGACCCCAATGGCATCATCGTCCGTCAATTCTACTGTCATGCATAAGACTCAAGACCTACACGTTGTTGAGACACGTCCACTGGTCACCCCGGCCCTGCTTCATCACGAACTACCGCTCGATCAGGCGGCAGCTGCGCTGGTTTCGCAGACGCGCGATCGCATTCGCAATATTCTCTACAACGAAGATCGTCGCCTTTTAGTGATTGTCGGTCCCTGCTCGATTCATGATATTGAGGCGGCCTACGAATATGGTGAACGGCTGATCAAGCTCAGAACTGAGCTAGCCGACCAGCTAGAGATTGCCATGCGCGTCTACTTTGAAAAGCCGCGCACCAGCGTCGGCTGGAAGGGGCTGATTAACGATCCGCACCTAGACGGCAGCTACGACATCAATACCGGGCTGCGGCTGGCTCGCAAGCTGCTGATTGATCTGGCCCGGATGGGGCTGCCGGCTGCCACTGAGCTACTCGATCCGATTACGCCTCAATATATTGCTGACGTGATTGCTTGGACGGCGATTGGGGCGCGCACGACCGAGAGTCAGACCCACCGAGAAATGGCCTCTGGGCTATCGATGCCTATCGGCTTCAAAAACAGTACGGATGGCAGCCTGCAGGCGGCCGCCAACGCCATGCTAGCAGCGAGTCGGCCGCATCACTTTTTAGGGATTAACCGCAGTGGACTGGCCAGTATTGTTACCACCACCGGCAATCCAGACGGCCATCTGGTACTGCGCGGTGGTAAACAGGGACCCAACTATGCCACCGCTAGCGTTCAAACAGCTGCTTCAGAGCTCACTCAGCTCAAGCTCAATCCTCGGCTGATGATCGACTGTAGCCACGCCAATGCCAATAAAAATCACGAGCGTCAGGTAAACGTGCTAGACGACATTGCCGGTCAGCTGGCGGCCGGCGCAAAGCATATTCTTGGCGTCATGATTGAGAGCCACCTCGAAGCGGGCAACCAGCCCATTCCTAAAGATTTAGACGAGCTGACCTACGGTAAGAGCATTACCGACGCCTGCGTTGACTTTGAAACCACAGCCGTGATGCTGAAGCGACTGGCTGCTGCGGTTGATCGCAACGTAGCGATGGTGTCTGCAAGCTAAAGGCGCTGAGCTTTAGGCACTAGAACACAGGCACGTTAAAGTTAAAGCTCGCACCGTAAACGATGTCATCAAAGTTGACATCCTCATCTGAGGAGCGACCAAATTTGACACCGCCAAATAGGTTTAGCCGACTGGTTGGGGTGACGTCATAGGTGATCTGCCCAATCACCTGATGGTAGGTGTCGTAGCGTGCGACCTGGGTGTAGTCATCTAAGAACAGCTGATAGATCAAACTGGTGCGGAACTGTGGCGTAAATCCATAGTTCAAAGAAGCGATCGCAATTTGGCTAAACCGGCTAAAGCGTTCGGGGTGACTGAAGCTGACTCTAGCCTGGTAGTAGCTGTCTAGCCACAGGTTAGAAGTCAAAATGTCGCGTCGGCTGAGCAGTAGCTCAACGTAGTCGGCGCTAAAAAAGTTGTCATCATCGGGCTGGTATAGATTCTGGTTGCGCCAGGTCAGCTGCCCGTAGGTACGCTTATTCAACCGCTGTCGAATGCCAGCCTGGATTTGCACCTCGTTGTAGTCGACAGAGGGAAACTGGCTGTAGCGCACCAGATTGCCCTCTACGCCTAATACCAGATCCGTATCTGGCGCTAGCTTGGGTACCAGATAGAACCCCGTGCCTACTTGAAAAACCTGCTCGTCTAGCGGGTTATTTAGCCGAAATAGGTTGGTGCCGCCCAGAAAGCTAGCGCGCCCGGTCACAAAGCCGGTTGTTGGCACCGGCGGCGGCGGCAGCTGCTCGACCGGAAGGTCTTCGATTTCTCTGATGCGGATGAGACCTAGCTCATCGTCAATTTGTAAGTCTTGGGCCTCCAGCCTTAAGATGCCTAGCTCGTCGTCAACTACCGTACTTCCGCTCTGGCTGTCGGCTGAGTCTTCTTCAGCTGAGTCTTCTTCAGCTGAGTCTTCTTCGGCTGAGTCTTCTTCGGCTGAGTCTTCTTCGGCTGAGTCTTCTTCGGCCGGATCGCGCTGTGCGATCGCTTCGTCTGTGTTCGTTTGAGGGGTAGCTGTGGCTACGCTCGGGCTAGCAGCGCTCACCGGCTGAGGCGGCGTCTCAGCGGCAGCTGAAACAGCAGATTGATTTGCTATCGATAGCGAATCTGACAAGACACGATGCTCGTCGATCGCCTGCAGCGGCAGCTGAAACAGCAGTAGTCCGCTGAGCCCACCTAGCCAAGACCAAAGTTTTAAGTTTCTCAAGGCGGTTACTGCGAATGAGTCTGACAGCAGCTCGGCTTGCCTGCGCCATCGGCGCGTCAATAATAAAGCACTGTGATGCACTGCAAAACTTTACCTAAACTTCACGCACGAGCGTTTCAGCTCTAACTGTTGCCTCTGGTTTATATCCAGTTAAGCCTAAGCAAGCATCCTACTGCTGCGGCAGCCAAACTAAACAGCCGCCGCCAGGATAAAAAATCACTCAAGGTTAGCCCAGCCACACCTAACTTTGCCTGCGTAGTGAGTTGATTTTGAAAGATAGTGTTAAAACTGAGGTAGTAATACTCATAGCACGCGGTAGCGTCAACTGTTCGCTACCCAGTGTAAGCGCTTATGGTAAAACTGATCTCGACGCTAAAGCAGGCTGTTGCGCGATATTCGCTGCCTCTAAGCATAGCCGGCATTTTACTGGTGCCGCAGGCGGCAGCTGCTCAAATCGTGCTAACGCGCGCCCAGATTGAGTTTTTGCGCAATCGAGTACAGCTAGTGCCTGACGGTCGGCCGGCTCGCATGGCTCGGGTAGAAGATTTGATGGGCGTTAACGATGCGTTGAGAACAGCGCCGGCATCGGCGGCGGAACTGCGCTTTAATGACGGCTCGCTTGCCAGAATTGGAGAGCGCGCTACGTTTAGGTTTACGCCAAATACGCGAAATTTTCAGCTATCTGACGGAACGCTGCTGCTGCTGATTCCACCCGGACGAGGACGCACAACAATCCAGACCCCGAACGCAGTGACCGGCATTCAGGGTTCCGCTTTATTTGTGAGAACCATTCCTGAGACTGATATTACCATCGTTGGTGCGCTGACCAACAACCCGGCTGGGCCAATGATGACCTACAACGATGATGGCACCGAGCAGCAGCCGCTGTACGCAGGGCAGATGGTGGTCGTTGAGGGAGACGAGATCACACAGCTATTCAACTTTGATCTCCGGATGTTCTATGAAACGAGCGGACTTGTCGAGGGGCTCAACCTCGATCAGCCGAATGAAAGCACGGGCTCTGATCAGCTAGATGAAGTTCGACAAGAGATTTTAGATGCCATAGAGCAGCAAGAAACCATAGAAGGATCAGATACCGTCGAGAACCCGGCCTTCATTGCGCCACCGGCGGTCAGTTCAGGAGAGGGCGATGCTGAGGATGCGGTAGCTGAGTTCCCAACGTTCGAGGATTCTCCTGCCGCTAGATACCTGGCAACGACCAGTCAGCCAAGCATCGGCCAGTCTGGCCTGTACAACGAAGCCTTAACCCAAACTGATTCAGTGGATGAGATTGGCGCTGTGATTGATCGCGTCGGCGATCGCGCCAGCGACGAGCCGCAGTCATCAGAATCGAGTACGGAGGCTGGTCCTCAGCCGGTGCTGCCGGTTCGACCTCTGCCTGGAACAGCACCACAGCAGCCTTCAAACCAGCCCAGTCAGCCCAGTCAGCAGCCGGTGGTTAGCCGGCCTCAAGTGCCAACGCCCAGTCAGCAGCCTGTTACTGAGCCAGCTCCTAGCACGCCGCCTGCAGTCAGCAATCCGCCGGTCGATCAGCCGGTGGTGACGAACCCAACCCCGACCGTCCCTACTCCAACCGTCCCTTCGACCCCAAATACGACTCCGGATACGGCGCCTGATGATTCTCTAGCCGGAGGATCACCGGCCACACCGGCCACACCCGCGACGCCTGCCACACCGACCACGCCAGCCTCTCCGCCCATTCGTAACGAAGTGCCAGCCGAAGACTTTAACTGGCAAGGGGCGCCGGAGGCATCTGTCTCACCGGTCTCATCGCCGGCTGCCAGCCTTAACGACACCCCGATTTCTGACATTGTGCCGGATGAGCTGCCAGCTGCTCCCGAGATAGATAATGAGGTGCTAGACGGACCTGCTTCTGAGCTCTCGGCGGTTGGTCAGCCCGAAGTTTTGCAAAACGCGATGGACGACATCGAGCAGCCGATGGATGCGATCGCAGCGCCGACCGCTGACCCCAATCCTACTGAGTCAAACGTGGTTGAACCGGCTGCAGCTGAGCCTGTGGCAGCACCACCGACCTTAAACAACTGAGCTCGTCCTGCCTGCGCTAAGGCTAGTCGTTTTCTTCTGTCGGGGCCTCCGATGGATACCCAGACGGCGCGGTTGGGTCGTTTTCGGGCGGATATTGAGCCACCCAGTCTTCGGGCAAAATTTGTGTGCTATCGAGCGATAGGTCAATATCCACCACGCCGACCTGCTCTGAATCTCTCGCAGGCTTAATTTTTAAGGGTTCTGCAGCAGCTGTTGTCGGCAGGGTCGAGGTTTCAATCCGATAAAGTTCTTCTAATGCCTCTTTGTGGGGGGACG
>JAAHIA010000193.1 GCA_010671975.1 Leptolyngbya sp. SIO4C1
AACCAATCGTGACCCTGACCCGGCGATGGCCTCGCGCAAACAACACGAGAAACGAGCCTATCGTCTGGAGTTCAGAGTACTAACGTACTCATACGCGCCTGAATAACTTTTGTCAGTCAATCAGGTGTGAGGGTGTATTCTAGTCTTGCTAAGTCCAAATTTGAGACGGCTTTTCAACTCTCTTGATTTCTATGACTTCTAGCTCTAAGTATTTGTGCTCATTGCAAAATTGGGATGCACTCGTGTGTGAACCAGGCCTGAATATCGTCAAGCGAGACTTGGGCAAAAGCTTTCTCAATAGCTACGGCTAAATCAGGATAAGTTCTGGCACCAATCATCTTCAGAATGCTCTTGAGTTTGGACCAGCAGTTCTCGATGGGTGAGAAATCAGATGAGTATGGCGGTAGATAGATCAGCTGAGCCCCCACGGCTTCAGTCAGCTCACGAACGGTCTTGCCCAGATGCACAGGGCAATTGTCCATCAGTACGCAAGCACCTTTCCATAGCTTGGGCACTAACTTCTGAGAGATGAAGGCTTCGAAGGTCAGTCCATCAGTTGCGCCTATCAAGCTGTAGCTTGCAACCACACCCCTCAGACTCATAGCACCGATAATCGATACATTTTTCTCGCGTTGATTGGCTCTACTGCCATGCGCCATAGTCCCCTTCAAAGACCGTGCCCGAAGCCGCATCATCGCTAAGTTCACCCCCGATTCATCGATGAAGACTAAGTCTTTTGCTAACAGGCTTCGAACCATCTGCCAGAACGCAACTCGCGCCTGCTGGACTCTGTCAGTCGCTTTGGCATCCAGATACAACGTTTTTTTTACGCTCAAGCGCATGCGTTTCAAGGTATTGTGAACGGTTGCAACGCTTACCATGATGCCGGTTCGAGCATGCAGACGCGCTCGCAGTTCCTCTAGGGTGGCATCATTTTGGCTCTTAACCAGTTCTGCGAGTACCGCTCGATGCTCAGCGTTCAGCTTTGGCGGTGTTTGCTGTGCGCGAAGTTTAGGAGCAATCGAGCCAGTTTCGCGGCGCTGCTTGAGCAGTTTTTGAACGAAGCTTTTGGCAACGCTGAACTGCTGAGCCAATTGACGCTGGGAGATATCACCTCGGTCGTAGGCGTCAACAATTTTCTGTCTGAGGTCTGGTAAGTAGGGCTTCATCGGCTGGTGCTTGAAGGGGCAAGCGAAACACTCTTCATATGCACCTCATTCGCCCTAAATTGCTATATGGCAGGTTAAGGGCACTCCTACTAATTGCCTAGTTTTACCTTTTGAGAGCCTAAAACAATTGGAATCTCGTTGGCAGATTCAAAAAATCTAAATAAATAGAGGTGCCCGAAAGCTATTTTCAGCTCTAAAAAGGTCGCTGGCACAGACAGCAATTTATTCAGTTATAAGACTAGATTTCTTCGCTTGCTACTTCGACTAAGTCTTCCACAGAAACTCTCAAGACCTAAGCTCAGCTTTGTCCAAATGGATAAAGTTAAGCTTATCAATTCTCATTACCGCAGGGATGCCCGCAGTTGCCATGCCAGAGGAGCTTGCATAGGTTCAACGGTTGAGTACAATACATTGGCCTAAGCCGTCATCGCTTTGAGGGTTAGTCCTTTTTCTTTCGCTAACTCTCGAATGCGCAGCTTAAACAGACCCATTTTTATACTGCTTTATTCCTCAACGACTTCGATCAAGTCTTCAATTGGGATGTCAAACACCTGCGCAATTTTCATGATGGCTGAAACGTCAGCCATTGCCATTCCAGTTGAACGGGCATAGGTTGTCACTGTCGTGTAAGGCACACCGGCACGAGTAGCGACTTCTCGCAGCGACCAGCCGCGCTCCTTTGCTAGCTCCCGGATACGTAACTTAATTAAACCCATACTTTTTGATTGACATTGACGAGGTCTCGTCGTTTAATGTCAGATATACGTAGACGAGATTTCGTCTATTGTGTTCAAAAGCAATCGCCCTCCGGCCTCGCAAACTGAAGGGCGACTGTGCTTCGACCGAAAATATAACTTTGGCCACATCGCTAATGACACCGAGTATGGGTAAACCTGCTCGCATAAAAGCGATGATGGCTCGCAATCGTGCAAAGCAGCGATTGCTCTAGTTCCGGAGGTAATCCAATGATATCAGCCCAGACGCCGCCTGATGCGGTGACGGTTCGCTCTGCCTATTATGCCAAGCTGCATCCTTGGTGCGTGATTCGACAGCTGCCTAAACTGCAGCGAGTCGTCGTGGCGCGGTTTAGGAAAGGCCATGACGCTGAGGCGCACATGAAGTCGCTTACCCGCCTTGTTCCTCAAGCTACCTTCCAGGTTATCTTTGACCCTGGCGATACCCTCTCTGCAGTCGCAAAGGCTGATTCTGCAGGGATAGGCGCAGCGACGCCCAACCCCTTATGATGTCAGTGTAATTTACAATACGAGGTGCCTTATGCGGTGGCTGCGTCTTCTCAGGTTTGGTTTAGTGCTAGCGGCTGCGATCGCGGTCCTCACGCTTAGCCCGAGCGCTGGCTGGGCGCAGGAAAACCGAGTTGACTATACGCTTACCGACCAAAGTGGCGCGGATTTCTCCGGCTCGGATCTATCGGGCACCTCGTTTGCTGCTGCCGAAGCGCGCGATGCCAACTTTGAGCATAGCGATCTCAGTGGCACCATTCTGACTAAGGCCTCGTTTTTGCGAGCCAATCTGAAAGCGGCCGACCTATCGCGCGCTTTTGCCGATCGGGTGGTCTTCGATGAGACAGATATGACCGACGCTATTTTCAGCGATGCGATCGCCACAAGCAGCACCTTTAACGACGCTAAAATCACGGGTGCTGACTTTTCTAACACCATTTTGGATCGCTATCAGGTGACGCAGCTTTGCAAACGGGCTGAGGGTGTTAACCCCGTGACCGGTGTGGCCACCAGAGAAAGCTTAGGCTGTCGGGGATAGACAGGGCCTACTACATCTTCTGCTCTAGCGTTGCGTTCAGCCGCTCTAGCGTTGCGGTCAGCTTCTCTTCAGGCGTGGGCTCAGCAGCAGCTTCTTCGACTTCTTCTTTGCGCTTCAATTTCTCAAAGGCGCGCACAACTAAGAACATGCAAAAGGCAATGACGATGAAGTTGATCACGGCGGCTAAAAACAGGCCGTATTGAATACCGTTGATCGACAGTGCGGCAATATCGTCTGCGCCGACTGCAGCTAGGGCCGGCTGCAAAATCAGCGGCGTG
The DNA here is from genome assembly GCA_010671975.1 of Leptolyngbya sp. SIO4C1. Classification (GTDB taxonomy): domain Bacteria; phylum Cyanobacteriota; class Cyanobacteriia; order Phormidesmidales; family Phormidesmidaceae; genus SIO4C1. Next base: position 3,227 of record JAAHIA010000193.1, read on the forward strand.
AGAATGTCGTCAACAAATGAGCCGATAATGGCAGCGAAAGCGGCACCAATGACCACGGCAACGGCCAGGTCAACCACATTGCCGCGCATGATAAATTCTTTGAAATCTCTCATGAAGCCGCCTGCAGAGTTGACGGCGCGAGATCTAGACTGTCTGCTAACCATTTTCTATCCCATCCTTTTATTCACGGCTTCTGGCTATCTTTTACCCAGAATTTAATGCTAGAAGCATATCAGTGTTATTCCGGATCGCCAATAGCCGAGTTTACAAAACCCCAAACTGCTAGACGCTTGGCGTAGAGGCTGGAAATTCAGGAATTCTTAAGGTTTGGACAGGCTGGTCATACAGTGATAGCTTCGGGAATGGATGTGCGTTTGGCTACCTACGCTATCTGGCTGAAGTCGGCTAGGGCTTAAACAGCCAGGAATTTTTGGATGACGTCGTTGCTGAGGGCGTCGGTGGTGCCGGAGGCGACGATGCCGCCTTTTTGCATGGCGTAATAATAGTCGGCCTGACGCACAAAATGCAGATGCTGCTCAACCAGCAGTACGGAAATGCCGGTGGTATCGATGATGCGACGCACGGCGTTTTCAATATCGAGAATGATTGAGGGCTGAATGCCTTCGGTGGGCTCATCAAGCACGAGCAGCTTGGGCTTACCCATCAGCGCCCGCGCGATCGCTAGCTGCTGCTGCTGCCCGCCGCTGAGGTCGCCGCCCATACGCGAGAGCATCGTCTTGAGCACAGGGAACAGCTCAAAAATTTCATCGGGAATGGACTTGTGGCTTGCGGCGTCAGCGCGGCCGGTCTGGGCTTCGAGGCCGATTACTAAATTCTCTTTGACCGTCAGCCGGGGAATAATCTCTCGCCCCTGCGGTACGTAGCCAATGCCCAGGCGCGCTCGCTTGTGAGCCGGCAAGCGAGTAATGCTTTGCCCGGCATACTGAATCTCGCCGCTGCGCGGATGCAGTAGCCCAATAATATTTTTGAGCAGCGTGGTTTTGCCAACGCCGTTGCGGCCAATCAGACAAACCATCTGCCCCTGCGACACCTTTAGATCAACATCGCGCAGAATGTGGCTTTCGCCATAGTAGAAATTGAGGCCGCTGACTTTGAGAGCGGACGCAGCCATCGTCACGGGCGCAGCTAAGGCAGTGGGCGTGGTTTGAATCATGATGTGGAGTGGGTAATTCTCAAACGTGAGCTTCGGCCAGCGGCTCGCCTAGGTAAACTTCGATAACGCGCGGGTCGTTTTGAACGTCGTCCATCGTGCCTTCACAAAGAACTGAGCCTTCGTGCAGGACGGTAACGGTGCGGGCAATCTGGCGCACAAATTCCATATCGTGCTCGATGACAATCACCGAATGGCTCTGCGCCAGCGCAATCAGCAGATCGCCCGTGCGCTCAGTCTCTTCATCAGTTAGCCCTGCAACCGGCTCGTCTACCAGCAGCAAATCGGGCGACTGCGCCACCAGCATGCCAATCTCTAGCCACTGCTTTTCACCATGGGAGAGCAGCGCTGCCGGCATATCGGCTTTATGAGTCAGACCAATCGTCTCTAGCAGGCCAGCCACCGTGCGTCGCTCGGCGGTCGGCGTCGGCTTAAACAGCGTCGCCAGCACATTTTTGTTGCGATTGCAGCAAAGCTCCAAATTCTCACGCGGCGTCAGGTTGAGATAGACGCGCGGGGTCTGAAACTTGCGCCCAATGCCGAGCCGAGCAATGCCGTGCTCAGAGCGCGATCGCAAACTCTTACCCTTAAACCTGGCTTCGCCGCTAGTCGGCTGCACCTTACCTGTGATCACATCTAGAAAGGTCGTCTTCCCAGCGCCGTTGGGGCCAATAATCACCCGCAGCTCGCCCTCAGCCATAGAGAAATTAAGGTTATTGAGCGCCTTAAACCCATCAAAGCTAACGGTAACCGCCTCAATTTCAAGAATGTTGCTCACCATTTCCCCCTCTTAGTCTCCCCCAAAGCCAAACCCTACTTCTCCGCCAGCTCCTGCGCCTCCTGCTGCACCTCCGGATCCATCTCCAAACTGGGATAGGTCACCACCGGCTGCGGTCGACCCAGCAGTACGCGAATCTGATCGGCAGCCTGATAGCGCAGCCAGCCGACAATGCCGCTGGGCAGCACTGTCACCACAATCAAGAACAGCGCCCCCTGAAAGAACAGCCACACTTCAGGAAATTCTTCGCTCAGCAGCGTTCGCGCCCAGTTGACAGCCAGCGCGCCGATGATTGCGCCAATCAGCGTGGCGCGGCCGCCCACCGCTACCCAAATCACCATCTCAATCGAGAAGGCAATGTCCATGTACTGCGGCGAGACAATGCCAGACTGGACGGTGTAGAGCGCCCCGGCAATGCCGGCAATGCCGCCGGAGACGGCGAACACCAGCACTTTGAAGCCGGTTGGGTCGTAACCAGTAAAGCGGGCTCGATTTTCATCATCGCGCAGGGCAATCAGCATGCGGCCAAAGCGACCGCTGGTGAGCCAGCGGCAGAGGCCATAGATTAGGGCTAAGAAAACAACGGTGAGCCCATAAAAGACAAACTGCATGCGATCGCTACCCACCAGCTGACCAAACAGCAGGCTGGTATCCGTCTTGAGACCGTTGGTACCGTTGATTAGCTCTTGCTGCCCGTTGAAGAAGTTGAAGAAAACTACCAGCGCCGCCTGCGTCAAGATAGAAAAATAGACGCCGCGAATGCGATTGCGAAAGACGAGATAGCCCAGCAGCCCGGCCACAATCGCCGGAATCAGCACCAGGGCAATCAGCGTAAAGGGAAAAGAATAGAACGGCTCCCAAAACCCAGGCAGCTCAGAGACGCCATAGAGGCTAAAGAAGTCGGGCAGCGACTCGCCAGCGGTCTGCAGCTGCAAATTCATTGCGATCGCATAGCCGCCCAGGGCAAAGAAGATACCGTGTCCCAGACTGAGCAGCCCGGTGTAGCCCCAGATCAGGTCAATCCCCAGGGCGACAATCGCCAGCGAGAGGAACCGCCCCAGCAGGCCCAGGCGAAAGTCTGAGATCAGCAGCGGCACAACCAGGATGAGAACAGCCGCGATCGCAGCTACCACGCCGGCTTCTAACCAGCGGCGAGACTGAGATCGCATAGAAAGCACTGCCATAGCCTAAGCCTCCACTGAGCGACCCTTTTGCGGAAACAAGCCAGCCGGCTTGATCTGCAAAAAGGCAATAATCAGAGCAAACACCAGCACCTTCGCCATGCTGGAGGTCGCGAAGAAATTGACGATCTCTAAAGCTGGCTGAAAGATTTCTGTGCTTGGCAGCAGCAGCCCCAGCGTGCCAGAGCCCACCAGATAGGAAACAATGCCAATCAGCAGCGCCGCTACGATGCTGCCCACTAGCTTACCAACGCCGCCCACGACCACGACCATGAAAGCATCGACGATGTAGTTACCACCGAGGTTTGGCCCAACCGAGCCCAGCAGCGTCACCGCGAAGCCCGCAATCCCAGCCAGCCCAGAGCCGAGCGCAAAGGTGAGCGCATCTACCCGCTCGGTGGGAATGCCCAAACAGGCGCTCATGTTGCGATTCTGAGTGACAGAGCGAATCCGCAGGCCCCAGGCCGAGCCTTGCAAAAACCAGTAGACGCCGACAATACAGACGATTGTGAGGCCAACAATAAACAGCCGCGCTGTGGGAAAGTCTAACAGCCCTAGCGTCTGCGCCCATTCGTTGGTGGTTCTGAACTCTTCAGAAAAAAGGCTGGCCGGGCTCCAAGACCCCTGCAGCCAGCTCGGAGCGGTCACATCAACGTTGCGCGGGCCAAACCACAGCTTGCTCAACACCGACTGCCGATTAAACAGCGCCCCGAGCGCTAGGCCAATACCGGCTGAGAGCACCAGCAGCAGCAGCGTTGCAATCGGTGGCGGCTGTCGCCGCGTCCGGTTTAGCAGCCAGCGCCCCCCCAAAAACAGCAGACAGAAAGCTGCGATCGCCAGCACCATCGCCCAGTTTGCACTGCGCACAAACTGTCGCAAAATCAGGCTGACGCCCCAGGTGGCCAGCAGCGTTTCCAGCGGTCGGCCATACAAAAACCGAATCACGCCGCGCTCTAGCACCAGCCCCACCAGCGCTGCCACAATAAAAGCCAGCGGCAGCGCCGCCCAGATGTAAAAGCCGCTGATCCCGTCGCCCAATGAGTTGAAGACATTCTGCACCACATAGGTGGTATAGGCCCCAAACATCATCAGTTCGCCGTGGGCCAGATTGATCACGCCCATCAGGCCAAAGACAATCGCTAGCCCCAGCGCCACAATCAACAGCACCGCGCCAATGCTAAGCCCGTCAAAGAGCACATCGATCAGCGAAATTGTCGCTCTAAATGCCTCCACCGTTTGCCCCTACCGTTCAACAATTTTGGTTGCCCCTTGAGCTAGCCTCTATCCGCCGCGCATAGTCACCGTTCGCAGACTAGAAAGGGAAGAGTTGAAAGCAGCTGCCCTCTGAACTCTTCCCCAGCTGAGGTGCTCTGACTGGAAAAATATGAGCGGCTCTCCCCTCTCAGCGCTGAGAGAGCCTTGACTGTTATGCCTGATACTTACCGCCCCTCTCGGGATCGGACCAGTCGCAGGCAAAACCCTGGGTCTCGGGCACGTACTGGTTCCAGGGCACCGGATCAACCGGACCCTCGGTTGCCCAAACGATATCAAACAGACCGTCATCGCGGACCTGACCAATCCGCACCGTCTTCGAGATGTGGTGGTTGGGCTGCATCGTCACCTGACCTTCGGGCGCGGCAAACTCTTGTCCGTAGGCAGCTTCGCGCACGGCTGGAATATCGGTGGTGCCGGCCTGCTCAACTGCCTGCTTCCACAGATAGACCATGATGTAGGCAGCTTCCATCGGGTCGTTGGTGACGCGATCTTCGCCGTACTTCTCTTTAAAGTCAGCCACGAACTTTTCGTTTTCAGGCGTCTCAACCGTTTGGAAGTAGTTCCAAGCAGCGTATTGATCCATCAAGAACTCTCTACCAATCTGGCGCACTTCTTCTTCGGCAATGCTCACTGACATCACCGGGTACCGATCTGGCCCCATGCCGGCACTCTTAAGCTGTTTGAAGAAGGCGACGTTGCTATCGCCGTTAAGGCTGTTAAAGATGACGCCGCCGTCCGGCAGCGCTGCCTTAATTTTGGTGATAATTGGCGTGACTTCGGTATTGCCCAGCGGCAGATAGTCTTCGCCCACGGTCTCACCGCCGTTGGCTTCGAGCTGCTCTTTGATGATGGTGTTTGCCGTTCTTGGGAAAACGTAGTCGGAGCCAACCAAGAAGAACTGCTGACCTTTGTTCTCCAGCAGCCAGTCTACGGCTGGTTCAATCTGCTGGTTGGGTGCTGCACCCGTGTAGAAAATATTCTGCGAGCATTCTTGGCCTTCGTACTGCACCGGGTACCACAGCATGTGCTGCTTCGACTCAAAGACCGGCAGCACGGCCTTACGGCTTGCCGAAGTCCAGCAGCCAAAGACAGTGGCAACGTTGTCCTGGTCGATCAGCTTCTCTGCCTTTTCAGCAAAGGTCGGCCAGTCAGAGGCACCATCTTCAATCACAGCCTCAATCTGCATTCCCAACACGCCGCCGTTGGCATTGATCTCATCAATCGCCATCCGCTCAGCATCAACCACGGTCGTCTCGCTAATGGCCATCGTGCCGCTAAGCGAATGCAAAATGCCAACCTTAATCGTATCGCCGCTTGGCGCTGCTGCGCTGTCGCCCTCAGCCGGCTAGCGATGCAGTGCCGGCTGAGG
>JAAHIA010000194.1 GCA_010671975.1 Leptolyngbya sp. SIO4C1
ATACTTCCCCACAGTAACTCCGCGGCCGATCTGAACCACGAAAAGTATGAGCATGGCAAGCACAAGGTGATCAGCAACGCCAGCTGTACGACTAACTGCCTAGCACCGGTTGTCAAAGTGATCAACGAGACCTTTGGCATCATCAAAGGCACCATGACCACAACGCACAGCTACACCGGTGACCAGCGCATTCTAGACGCCAGCCACCGCGATTTGCGTCGGGCCAGAGCCGCTGCCATCAACATTGTGCCAACGTCAACCGGGGCTGCTAAAGCTGTTGCACTCGTCATCCCCGCTATGGAAGGCAAGCTGAACGGCATTGCGCTGCGCGTGCCGACGCCCAACGTCTCTGTGGTCGACCTAGTGGCTCAGGTTGAGAAAAAGACCATCACAGAGGAAGTCAACGAGGCGTTCAAAGCGGCGTCCGAAGGCTCAATGAAGGGCATCTTAGGCTATACCGATGAACCTCTAGTTTCAATTGACTACCGCAAGACTGACGAGTCTTCCATCGTAGACTCTAGCCTGACGCTAGTGATGGATGGCGACATGGTCAAAGTGGTGGCCTGGTATGACAACGAGTGGGGCTACAGCCAGCGCGTGGTTGATCTAGCTGAGCTCGTCGCTCAAAAGTGGCCTAGCTAGACGCAAAGTCTCAGGCGCAAAGTCTAAAGAATGGCAGGGGTGCTAGGCTGAGAGAGCAAAAGCGCCCCTGTTTTTTTCTGCATTTTTCTGTGCCCGATTCCATTCCAGCGTCTGAGCATCTGCTATTTGCGCCTGCCCTGCCGAGCGACGATGCGGTACCGGCTATTTTTGCGTTTCCGAATGAGTACAGCGTTGGCATTACCAGTCTGGGCTATCAGGTAATTTGGGCCATGCTGGCTAGCCGAGCCGATCTGCAGGTAAGCCGGCTGTTTACAGACTGGCATGAGTCTTTGCCGGCAACCCCCGAGCTGCTAGGCTTCTCGGTCTCTTGGGAGCTAGACTACATCAATATTTTGAACCTGCTGGAATCGCTGCAGGTACCGATTTTGAGCCGCGATCGCACCGACGAGCCGCTGGTCTTTGGCGGTGGTCCGGTACTGACGGCCAACCCAGAGCCCTTTGCCGACTTTTTTGATGTGATCCTGCTGGGCGACGGCGAGCTGCTGATTCCAGCCTTTATAGACGCCTATCGCTCGGTGCGCCACCGCGATCGCGCTGTGCAGCTCAAAACGCTGGCGCAGGTGCCCGGCATCTACGTACCGAGTCTGTATCAGCCAACCTACAGCGCGCCGGACGGACCGCTAGCTGGCGTCGAGCCGATTGATGATGTGCCCGCCGTGGTACAGAAGCAAACCTATCGCGGCAACCAGCTGCTGGCCTCGACCGTGGTAACCGAGCGGGCCGCCTGGGAAAACATCTACATGGTCGAAGTGGTGCGCAGCTGCCCAGAGATGTGCCGCTTTTGCCTGGCTAGCTATTTGAGTCTGCCCTTTCGCACCGCCAGTCTAGAGGCTTCGCTAATCCCTGCGATTGAGGCCGGGCTAGCCGTCACGCGACGGATCGGGCTGCTGGGGGCGTCGGTGACGCAGCATCCAGAATTTGACGCGCTGCTCGACTACCTCAACCAGCCGCAGCATGACGATGTGCGCCTGAGCATTGCTTCAGTGCGCACCAATACGGTGAATGAAAAGCTCGCCAAAACCCTGGTCAACCACGATACGCGCTCGATTACTATCGCCGTTGAAAGCGGCTCAGAACGGCTGCGCCAGGTAGTGAATAAAAAGCTAGCCACCGATGAAATCGAGCAGGCAGCCGTCAATGCTAAAGCCGGCGGACTCAGCAGCCTAAAGCTCTATGGTATGGCCGGCATCCCTAGCGAGACTGAAGCAGACATTGCAGCCACCGTAGCCATGATGCTGCGGCTAAAAAAGGCAGCGCCGGGTCTGCGACTGACGCTGGGCTGCAGCACCTTTGTCCCTAAAGCCCACACGCCGTTTCAGTGGCTAGGCGTTAACCCTAAAGCTGAGAAACGGCTGAAAGTTTTGCAAAAGCAGCTGCGATCGCAAGGTATTGACTTTCGGCCAGAGAGCTACAGCTGGTCGGTGATCCAGGCGCTGATCTCACGCGGCGATCGACGGCTGAGCCAGCTGCTACTGCTAACGCGCGACTATGGCGACTCGCTCGGCAGCTATCGCCGCGCCTTTAAAGCGCTCAAAGGGCAGATCCCGCCGTTGGATTTCTACGTTCACCAAGACTGGCACTTAGATCAGCCGCTGCCGTGGGACCACATTGCTGGACCGCTACCCAAAGCCACGCTCGTTAAGCACCTACAAGACGCTCAGCAGTTTTTTCAAACCGCAACGCTGCTGCCGGTTTAGCGGGCATTTAGAGTAGCGGGTATGCACTTAAGCCTATCGAAAGGTCAGCGTAATATCTGCTTCCAAAGATTTCGTCGTAGCTGGTTTTTCAATCCGAGTTTCAGTAGATTGAAAAATCTTTTTCCAAAGAATAAATGGCAGAGTCACTGGCCAAAGCGCCGCAGCCACGAACACAAACAGCCAGGCCGTCCGATTAGTTTTTGGCGTTGTCGAATCCAGTAGAAAAGCAATCAGTACGATGAAAAATACAGTGACAGCTGGAATAACATAGTAAGCAAGCATATCTGCCTAATGATGGAGCTTATTTAAGCCCGTTGACGGATTGACATGAGTCGTTTCTACCAGTCTAAAGTATGACTTTCCGTAGGTTACCCTCGGCCACCGTAGACGGTCATAAAACTGTACAAAAGCTAGAATCCCTGAGTTTTTGCGCCCAAAGCGACAGAGCAGCGCTAGCGCCAGCCCCAGCTTTTTACCGTTTCTAACAGATGCTGAGCGCTTTTGTCAGGATCTTGGCCTGTGACCTCAACCTGCGGAATGGTTAGATTACGCCGCTCTAGGTCGTAGCGATAGGTGCGATCGTAGTAAGTCAGCACAATTTCAACCGCAGCTTTGAGATTACCTGCACGGATGTGCTGCACGGCCGCCTGCGTACGCTGTCCGCCCAACCGCTTGCGCACGCGCTCTGTTGCCGCCACCAGCTCCTCGGTATCTGCCTGACCGTAGAGTTTGACCAGCAGCGCCAGTCGCTCTTCGACAGTGCGGGTAATCTCCAGCGTATGAGCCTGCTCCATCTGAGTCATCACCTCATCGGGCACGCGGCAGGTGCCCACGCGACGACTTTCGGCCTCAATCCAGACTGGCTGCTGTGGCTGAAAGTCGCGCCACTGGGCAGCAATCAGATTTTCATACTGCTCGGTGCTCGGCTGCGGCGGCAGCCCCAGCGCCCCGTAGCTGCTACCGCGATGGTTGGCCAGTCCTTCTAGATCGAGCACCTGCTCGCCGTAGTGGCGCAGCGCATGCAAAATTTCCGTCTTGGCCGTGCCAGTCATGCCGCCCAGCACAATAATCGCCTGCGGCTTTGCCAGCACCTGCCGCACCCAGCGGCGATAGGCCTTGTAGCCGCCTGCTAGCGTCGCGACCTCAAACCCGTCCGTCTCTAGCAGCCAGGCCATTGAGCCGCTGCGCATGCCGCCGCGCCAGCAGTGAACACGCACCTGTTTCTTAGCCGTAAGCGCCTTGGCCTGTCGCACAAAATCGACCAGCTTGGGGCCAACAAATTCTAGCCCTAGCTCCACCGCAGCTTCGCGGCCCTGCTGCTTGTAGCAGGTGCCCACCGCTGCCCGTTCTTCATCGGAAAAGAGTGGAAAGCTAATCGCACCGGGCAGATGGCCCCGCTGATATTCACTCGGACTGCGCACATCTAAAATTGTGCCGGGAGCCTGCCAAAAGTCTTCAGTTGCCAGCGATTTGACCAAAGTTGATGCTCACTTACCACCTACTTATTGTAATTGGCGGCAACCCTGGTTTTGGCGAGACAACGGTGCCAATGCAGCGACTTTGAGCATAGCCCGCAGCCCGCAGCGCCGCCAGACAGCCGGCAGTTTGCTCAGCCGGCACCGCTGCTAGCAGTCCGCCCGACGTTTGCGGATCGAACAGCAGCTGATAGCTGAGCGCATGGGCAATCGCACTGGCGTTATAAATCTGTCGCGCCACGACCTTATTTCTCTCATGCAGCGAGCTGGGATAGCCGGCTGCTAGCGTCTCATGCGCGCCCGGCAGCACCGGCAGCTGGCTCAGATCGAGCGCGATCGCGACATTTGACGCCTGCACCATCTCCCACAGATGGCCAGCCAGACCAAAGCCCGTCACATCCGTACAGGCCGCCACCTGATGCTGTCGCAGACAGTTCGCTGCCGCCTGATTTGACTGCGTCATCTGCGCCACGGCCGCCTCAATCCAGCGACCCTTTGCTGCCTTTTGCATATCTGCCGCAAACAGCGTCCCCGTCCCTAGCGGCTTGGTCAAGATTAGCGACTGCCCCGGCTGCAGCCCGCGCTTGCGCAAAATCTGGTCCGGGTCGACCCAGCCGTTGCAGGCAAAGCCCAGCGACAGCTCTGCACCTTCGGTCGTGTGGCCGCCCACAAGAAACGTTTTTGAGTCCGCCAACGCCTGATACGCCCCCGAGAGCAGCTGATACAGCATTTCACTCTGCTTTTCTTCGGTCGCATAGGGCACCGTTGCGATCGCCAGCACGCTATGCGGCGTTGCCCCCATGGCAAACAGATCGCTAAGGCAGTGATTCACACAGATCTGCCCAAACACGTAAGGATCATCCAGCAGCGCCCGAAACTGATCGACCGTATGCACCGCCAGCTTCCCCGCCGGTACTCGCACCACCGCCGCATCATCTGGCGCCTCAAGCCCCGCGTAAATATTCTCACGATGCGGCCAGTCGGCGGTGGGAAAATCAGTCTGCAAACGAGTCAGCGCCTGAGTCAGCGCCGTGCTACTCACCTTAGAAGCACAGCCGGCACAGGGAGGGGGAGATTTTGTAGACGCTTGAGCGGCTTCCCGCAGGGTATTTTGAGTTTTAAGTTCTGAATTAGTTGCTCCCCCATCTTCCCATCTCCCCATCTCCCCATCTCCCCATCCCCCCATCTCCGGAAACTCGCTAAACAGCGCCATAAATTTGCTATCAATGCGATCTTTCCACCAGCGAAAGAGGCGCGATTTGGCAGAGAAAGGACCGCGCGAGGCGATCGCGCTGCCGGTGCCGGTATCAATAATGTTGAGGTAATGGCGCTGCGGGGTAAAGGGCTTGAGGGATTTGCCGGTCAGGTAGCGATGAAGGTTGCGGTAGAGCGGCGGGCCGGAGCGGACAGCGAAGACGCCGGCTTTGGGGCGCGGGTGGTTTTTCAGCGTAGCGATATCGCCAGCGGCGAAAATATTCGGGTGAGCGTAGGTTTGCAGCGTGTCTTTGACCAGGATGAAGCCTCGGTCGTCGGTAGATAGCCCGGTTTGCTGAAGCCAGTCGGGGGCGGCGGCGTTGGTGACCCAAAAGACGCGATCGCACTCGACCGTTAGCCCAGATTCGCAATGCACACGCTTTTGTGAACCGACAGCGTCAACTGCGCAGACGGATGCTTGCAGATGGATGCGGATGTTGCGATCGCGAAATTCTTCCTCAACCTGGCGCTGAGTCAGCCAGCTGCGGCCTTTGGCTAAGCGATCGCCGCGATGGAAAATATGCACGACGACAGTTTCACGCGACTGCGTGGCTGCCCAGAGTCGCGCCTGCATATTCAGCGCTAGCTCTACGCCGCCCACGCCGCCACCGACAATGCCAATGGTGGCAGTTCTTTGAGGATGCGCTTCAACCTCAGCGACATAGTTTTGCCAGGCCGCCAGCAGCTGCGGCACCGGCTTGGCAGGAATCGCATGCTCAGCGGCACCGGGTACGGTCGCTTTAGCGGGCGTGCTGCCGATATCGATAGAGAGCACGTCGTAGTGAATCGGCGGATGCTCTCGGCAGATTACCTGCTGCGCCACTGCATCGAGCCCAATCATTTCATCCATCAGCAGCCGACAGCCGGCAAAGCGGGTCAGCGGTCGCAGGTCGATGTGTGATTCGTCAAAGCCGTAGAGCCCGGAGATATGGCAGGGCAGCATGCCCGAGTAGGGCGTATCGACCAGATTGGTAATCAGCGTCACCCGCACGCCCGGCGGTAGCCCTTCCATGCCGATCTTGCGCAGCACAATTGCGTGGGTGTGGCCGCCGCCCACGAGCAGCAGATCGGTGTGGATGGGAGTCGGGAAGTGCATAGAGTCATGAATGCGATCGCAGATTGATATACAAGCTGGCAAAGCCATAAATTTTGGGAAAGCCACTTCTACAGGACTTGCGCAAGCAGACTATGTCCCTGTCCGTCTTTTGATCCCTCGGCCTCTGGCCACCCCCTTAAAGCTCTAATCCCTGTTTGCGATATTTGGATAGCAGATGCTGTTGATAGTCGCTGGCTGCTTCAGCGGATGTGACTTGCAGACGATCAACCGACTTGAACCACTCTGCCCATGTTTCAACGGTCACAGTTTCGCGGATTGTCATGATAGGGGCTGCTTCTAGAGTTCTCTACTTCATTGTCCAATTGTCTCAAATTTTTTGAGAACGCTGCAAACTGGGCCTGTAGGCCGCGATCGCACCCTAATACGCAATCCTTCGAAAGTGCGATCGCGAGCCAATATGCTATTTCTCAAAACTGCGATCGCAGGTCATGCAATCCGTCAAAGCTGTAGAGACTGAAAGTACTCCACCCGCACCGATGCAGCGCTAGCTATCCTTTCAGGGCAACAGCTCAAAATAATCACAGTGGCTTGGTCGAAAAATTGAAAAATCTCGTCGATCAAGCGTGCAGATGCGATGAATAGCAAGCCTTTCGGCTATGGTTACAATCGCTGCGTCTGTGAAATCGAGCTGGTTGTCGGCATACTGAGTCAGAATTTCATATACTCGCGCTATGTCCTCTACGGTTGTAGGCTCTACCTGCACAATAGTTTTTGTAATGCTAGAAACAAAGCGGCGCATTGGCTGATGTCCTAGCCTGGATGCTATCAGATAGCAAATTTCAGGCAGCACCACTGTAGGTAGAATCAGATCTTCGTTTATGGTTTGGGCAAACGTTGAGACGCGCTTATGATTGCGATCGCTTTGGTCTGTGAGGGCAAATAGGAAACTGGTATCAAGTATCGCTGTCATACTTGATTGCTTGGCTTGGAGCTCCAACCATAAATTGGATCGGTCTCAGCCCGCAGAATTTCTTCGTCTTGCTCGGCAATGTTCTGCTGACCAGAATGACCTAAACCTGTGATGGAAGATAAGAAGTCAGACGAACCGTCGGTATCGCTATGCTGAAGCGTTTTATATCGTAAATAGTCAAGAAAGCTAGCAAGTTCAAACAGAACCTCATCGGGCAAGTTTCTGACTGCTTCTATAAGTTGCTGACGCTCCATCGTAGGACTATTCATAGTAAGCAATCTCAGGAAGAGGGTTCATCTTGTATTTTACTATTCTGCTCAGCAGCTAGAACGAATTAGCTCTTGAACTGCTTTGTCCATGTTTCAACCATTGCAGTTTCGCGGATCGTCATGATAGGGGCTGTTTCTAACCTTCTCTACTTCATTGTCCAATTGTCTCAAATTTTTTGAGAACGCTGCAAACTGGGTCTGTAAGCCGCGATCGCAGGTCAATACGCAAGCCTTCGAAAGTGCGATCGCGCATCTGCTAGGGCTTGATTGATGATGCGCTGCGATCGCTCTACTCTCTGTCGTCACGGGCGTAGCTGAAGAATACGTACGAATCTGCCATACTCATTTCGTCGTGCCAGACCGGCGTTTTCGATGATGCCCAACGCTTGCGTTCACCGGGTCGCGGCGAACCATTCTCCATTGTCAAACCGCTCAGCATCGCGGCTCCTGTGCAACGTATTGTTATGCCGCGCGCTGATGGTCGGCAAGCACGTCATCAATGTTTTGCTGGGCGGCTGCCGCCGCCAGCGGATTAATGTCGATGTGTTCGACAAGTGTAATCAATCCTTTCCACAAAGCCCAGCCACGACTTCGGGCCCAGGTTGAGTCATCAACGGGAATGGCGGTACGGAACATCTCCCGGCTGTCCCCTGAAAAGAGTGTCCACGCGATCGTCAAATCACAGGCGGGATCACCTACCCCCGAACATCCGAAATCGATTACTGCACTCAGGAAGCCGTCTCGAACCAATAAGTTCGTTGGGTGGACGTCCCCATGCACCCAAACGGGCGTGTTGTTCCATGCTGAGTTGAGGGCAATTTCCCACACTTCCATTGCTGCTTCCGTATCGATCTTTCCGCGTAATGATGAGACCGCATCCCGTGTTTCCTGATCGTAAGTCGCAAGCGGACCGCCTCGGAAGAAGTTATGCCGTCCCGGTGATGGTCCACCGGCAGGATCGATTTGCCACAAAGCTATGAGGAACTGTGCCAGCGTAGTCGCGAATTGGTTCAGATCGTTGATTCGCTCAGCAGTCGCGTTTTCTCCGTCTAGCCAACGATAAATGGACCAGTTCCAAGGATAATCGTCAGCAGGCAATCCCCTAACAAGCGGGACCGAAACAGCAAGTGGAAGCAGTCTAGCAAGTATCGGCAACCATCGGTGTTCCTTCTCCACTTGCGCTGCATAGGGCTCGGCGCTCGGTAGCCGGACAGACATATCGTTGCCAAGGCGGAAAGTTCTGTTGTCCCAACCATTGGGCTCGACAGGCTGGATGGAGAGATTCGCCCACTGCGGGAACTGAGCCGCAACCAAGCGTCTTACTAGTAGCGTGTCGATTTCCATTTTATGTAGGTATGCCAGGCGGCGTTGGGTTGAGCGGTCTAACGTTCCCCTTCAGCAGCAGCAGACAGCTGAAGGCTAAGAGCTAAGGGCTCTCGCTTGTCCGCTACAAGGAGCTTGTTATGCACTCAGTTATTCCTCAAGATCTTGACCAATCATAATTCGATGTCCGTCGATAGTTCTTACACCAAATTCTCGCATCCCCCATTTTTCACTCTTGAGAGGCTTAATTATCTCTGCGCCTTTTGAGTTGA
>JAAHIA010000195.1 GCA_010671975.1 Leptolyngbya sp. SIO4C1
CGATCTTCAGCAGCACTCAGGAAGACCCGTAAGCGTGCACCCATCACAAAGTCCTCTCGAAATTAGGTTGAAGTAGATTGCTTTATTCAACTTCATACAGCTGAGCTTTTCAAGCCCTACCTACTTATCATCCTGATCTATTCGCGAATTTAAACGCTAGCTTGAGCAATCTCTACGAAAAGTAGCTAAATTTAGACTGAAACTCATCAGGCGCGATCGCACTAGAGTTGCGATCGCGCCTAATCAAACTCAAAACTCATGAACTGTAAAGGCGCAGGGGAATACAAGAGAGGAGACGCCAAGAGTGCCAATCCAGCTCTCCGTGCCTCCCCCTGTTCTCTAACCGACATTTCAAGCTTGACGCAGCGTTAGCTCTGATAGTTAGCATCCGTCCAGCACTGCGGCAGCGGTTCGCCCGACGGAAAGATCAGGTCTGCTTTTTTAAAGGTTTCTACCGGCTGCTCATTCTGACCGGCCTGAATCTGACCCTGTACGGCATCCTTCATCGGATCGTAGGCATCTTCTATTTGAGCCACCTTCACCAGCACACCGTCTTCCTTTGCTTTGAGAAACATACGTTTAATTCAGTCTTAAAATTTCCTACCAATCGTAATGTAACGCGGGGCAGGACTTCCATCGTCTAAAAGGCAGATTGTTTGGGCCGACGCAGCTCGCCTACCTTCCCCAGATCTTCTCGATTCGCCAGTAGTCTGAGGAGCGTTAATTGCGATTCCATTCAATCACACCCCCGAACAGCGCATGAGGAGCAGGCCAGTCAGCTGATGGAGCAAGCCAATATCGGGCTAGATCAATCGGCCTTTGCACTAGAGGCAATCGAAGCCGTAAGCGATGGCATTACCGTACTCGATCAAAACCACTGCCATTGCTATTTAAATTCTGCCTATGCCAGGCTGCATGGCTACGAGCAGTCCCATCAGCTCTTAGGAAAAAGTCGGCGCTGGCTGTACCCCAAAGCAGAATGGCAGCGGCTTGAGCAGCAGGCTATGCCAGCCTATCGACAGAGCGGCCAGTGGCGCGGTGAGGCCGTCGGTCAGCGACAAGATCAAACTTTGTTCTACCAGTCACTCTCACTGACGCGGCTACCGCAGGGCGGTACGGTCTGCGTGGTGCGCGACATCAGCGATCGCAAACAGACTGAGCTTGCCCTTGAGCGCAGCCGCGAGCGCTACCGCAGCCTGGTCTCTAACGTACCGGGGGCGGTGTATCGCAGCGATCAAAACTGGCAGATGGAATTTTTGAGCCCAGCGATCGCGGCGCTGTGCGGCTATCCGCTCGACAAATTTCTCAGCGGCCAGCGACGCTGGTTGCAGCAAATCTATCCCGATGATTTGCCAGCTTTTACAGCCGGCACGCAGCTAGCCCTGTCTCAGCAGCAGCCGTTTAGCGTAGAGTATCGCATCCTTCATGCCGACGGCAGCCTGCGCTGGTGCCAGGATCGGGGGCAGGGCAGCTTTGACAGCCAGGGTAACCTGCTGTGGATTGACGGCATTCTGTTGGACATTAGCGCGCTGAAGCAGGCCGAAGCTGAGCTGAGGCAGCAGCAGCAGATCCTGCGGCTGGTGATTGACACGGTGCCCAATATGATTTTTGTCAAAGATTGGACCGGTCAGTATCAGCTGGCCAATCAGGCCGCTGCTAATTTCTATCAAACTACGGTCGAAGATCTCGTGGGCCGCATCGATCGCGATTTTCATCCTGACCAGCAGGCCGTCACCCGCTTTCAGCAGGAAAACCAGCGGGTCATTGAAACCGGCGAAGATCTGTTCATTCCAGAAGAAAAGATTACTGCGCCGGGCGCAACCGAAGAGTGGCTGCAGTGGCAAAAGCGCCGCATTCAGCTGCCCGGCTGCGATCGCAGCAGCGTACTGGGCGTCGGGGTAAACATCACCCAGCGTAAACAGATTGAAGCAGCGCTGCGCGAGAGCGAGACTCGGCTCAAGCTGATTACCGATTCGCTGCCGGCCTGCATTTCCTACATCGATACGGAGCGGCGCTATCGCTTTGTCAATCAGACCTACGAGCGCTGGTTTAATCTGAGTCAGCAAGCGATCGTGGGTATGACGGTGGCAGCGCTGCTGGGTGAGGCAGCCTATCAGCAAGTGCAGCCCTATTTTGAGCGGGTCTTCGCTGGAGAAACGGTCACCTACGAGGCGGAAGTGTCCTATCAGCACGGCGGCATTCGCTACACGACCGCGACCTTGGTGCCCGATTGGGATGCGGCTGGGCAGGTGCGCGGCTGCTATGCCCTGGTGACCGACATCAGCGATCGCAAGCAGCTAGAAGAAACGCTGCGCCAGTCACAGCAGTTTTTAGACAGCATCATTGAGAATGCGCCCTTCTGCATTTTCACTAAAGATGTGCAGAATGAGTTTCGCTACACCCTAATCAACAAAAACTGTGAGAAGATCCTGGGTTTTCCGCGCGAGCAGGCGATTGGCCGACACGACTACGAGCTGCTGCCCAAGGCGCAGGCCGATTTCCATCAGGCTGAAGATTTGGCAACGCTGGAGCGGGAACAGCCGCTAGAGCGCTCGGAGGTCTACCTGCAGCGAGAAGATGGTGAGGCCATCTGGGCAAGGGCCTTTAAGCTGCCGCTGCGCGATCGCGACGGTCGCCCCAGCCAAATTTTGGGCATGGCTGAAGACATCACTGAGCGCAAACAGCGAGAGGCCGCGCTGCGGCTGATTGTAGAGGGCACGGCCGCCAAAACCGGCAGCGCCTTTTTTCGCACCTGCGTTCAGTATTTGGCTCAGGCGCTGCAGGTGCGCTACGCCGTGATTACTGAATATACGCAGTCGCGATCGCGGGTGCACACGCTGGCGCTCTGGGCCGGCAGCGCCATTGGCTACAACATTGAATGCGACGTGGCACATACCCCCTATGCACAGCAGCATCAGCGGCTTCACTTTTATCCTGAACAGTTTTTAGCTCAGTTTCCGCGCTGCGCCTCAATGTTTTCGGATGCTGTAGAAAGCTACTTGGGACTGCCGCTAACCAACGCAGCGGGCGAGCTGCTGGGTCACCTAGCGGTGCTGGATACTCAGCCCATGGTTTGGGAAGACCACCGAGAAATGATTTTGAAAATTTTTGCGGCCAGAGCCGGGGCTGAGCTAGAGCGACAGCAGGCGGAAAAAACGCTGCAGATTGCTAAGGAGCAGGCTGAGGCAGCCAACCGGGCCAAGAGCGCCTTTTTTGCCAACATGAGCCACGAGCTGCGCACGCCGCTCAATGCCATCTTAGGCTTCGCTCAGCTGCTGGCGCGCGACGGAACGCTCTCGCCAGTACAGCGGCAATCGCTCAGTACGATCAGCCGCAGCGGCGCGCAGCTGCTGGAATCCATTAACGATGTGCTAGAGATGTCAAAAATTGAGGCCGGGCGCACGGTCTTGTCCACTCGCGCGTTTGACCTGCGGCAGCTGTTGCAGACCCTGCAGGCAATGTTTCAGCCTCAAGCAGAGAGCCAGTCGCTGCAGCTGCAGGTCGAGATGGCATCGACGCTGCCGCGCTACGTTCAAACCGATGATGTCAAGCTGCGGCAGATTTTAATTAATTTGCTCAGCAACGCCATTAAATTTACGACCCAGGGCACCGTGACGCTGAGCGCTAGCGCCGCCGATTTGTCTGGGGAGACGCTTACCCTCTATTTTGAAGTGGCCGATACCGGCTGCGGCATTCCAGACGCCGATCGCGAGACGCTGTTTCAGCCTTTTGTGCAGACGCAGCGGGGCGCTCAGCTCGGCGGCACCGGGCTGGGTCTGGTCATCTGTCGTCAGTATGTGCAGCTGATGGGCGGCAGCCTGCAGTTTACCAGCGTTCCAGGTCAGGGCTCGACCTTCTATTTTCAGATTCAGGCGCGGCAGGCCAGCCTGGCCGAGGTACAGCCCGCTCTGCAGCAGCCGCGAGCGCTGCGCCTAGCGCCGCATCAGCCCGACTATCGCATCTTAGTGATTGGCGATCAGGTAGACAGCCGCAATCTGCTGACGCAGCTGCTGAGCGTGGTTGGGTTTCAAGTTTATGCAGCAGCCGGCGAAGCTGCCCTAGTCCAGTGTCAAACCTGGCAGCCGCAGCTGGTGTGGCTGGATGCACCAACGCCTGAATTGGTGCAGCGCATTCGCCAGTGTGCTGCCCCGGTATCCCCACTTCCCCCAGGCACTACTCAAGCCGCCCCTATCGTGATTGGTATTCTCGAGCGACCCACTGAGGCGGCCAGCTGGCTAGCGGCCGGCTGTGACGATGTGATTACTAAGCCGCTGCAGGAGGCCGCTATCTTTGCGCAGCTGGTGACCCACCTGCAGACGGAGTTTATCTACGAGGCGGCACCTTCTTCCCTGCTGGCGGCGGCGGCAGCACCGCGCCCAACGCTGACGCTAGACGATCTGCGGCCGCTACCGCAAGACTGGCTGACGGCACTGCATCAGGCGGCAATTGAGGTAGATAGTCAGGAAATTCGCCGACTGCTGAGGCTGCTGCCGATTGAGCAGGCCGAGCTAGCGCAGAAGCTCAGCTCTCTAACGCAGCAGTTTGGCTTCGACGAAATTATTGATGCGATCGCGCCGCTGCTAGCTTCTGACTCTCGCTAGCGTCCGTTTGGATCTTTTCCGTTTGGATCTTTATAGAAATGAACAGGTGCGAACCTTACAGAATTTTTACGGAAGGCGTCTCTCCTTCAGACCTCTTCTATCCTTGAAACCATAGCAGCCCCCTTAGCCCCCTAAGATCATGATCAGCCATCGAACCCTCAAATACTGTCAGTATGGCCTGCTAGGGCTGCTTGCGAGCCTGCTGCTGGCGGCCTGTGCGCCATCTGTGTCAGTCGAACCGGCACCGATCGAGCGCGATGCCACGCTTCATATCCTTTGGGATAAGGGCTACGTGATTGAAGAAGACGAGGCGATTCAAGCAGCGGTAGAAAACTGGCAGGCCCAGACCGGTCACGCTGTCGATCTCTCCTTTTACAGCTCGGGTGAGATTGCGCCCAAGACCCTGAGGGCAAGCCGGGCAGGCACTCAGCCAGACATTTTATTTGCGGCCAAGTCGGTCTATCCAATCTCCGACTGGCAAGGGAAGCTGGCCGACGTCACCGATATTGTTGCACCGGTGAGCGATCGCTTTACCCCTGAAGCCCTGCAGGCAGCGCACGTGTATGGAGCCGCTGCGGGCGATCGCTACTACGCCGTACCGCTGAGCCAGTCAATTATTCAGATTCACTACTGGAAGGATCTGCTGGCTCAGGCTGGCTACACGCCAGCAGATATTCCTCAAGATTGGGACGCCTTTTGGGCCTTTTGGCAAACGGCGCAGGACCGGCTGCGCGCGCAGGGCAACGACGCGATCTACGCGATTGGCTTTCCCTATTCGGTGCCAGCTAAAGATAGCTATCAGCTGTTTGAGCAGACGCTGGTCGCCTACGATGTGCAGCTGCTTGACGCCGCCGGCAATCTGCAGGTCGATCGGCCCGAGGTGCGCTCAGGCATCATCGACTGTCTTAACTGGTATACGCAGTTTTACCGTGACGGCTATGCACCACCAAATGCCACCGAATGGCACGATCCTGACAACAATCGCAATCTGCTAGATCGCAACGTGCTGATGACGCCAAATCCAACCATGTCGATTCCAGCGGCGGTGCGCAACGATCCCGACACCTATTTAAATCAGCTGGGTACTTTGCCCTGGCCCAATCAGCCCAATGGCGAACCGCTGCCGCACCTGATTGAGACGCGCCTGGCGATTGTCCTGGCAGAGTCGCCTCATCCAGAGCAGGCTAAAGCGTTTCTCAGCTATCTGATTCAGCCAGCGGTGGCCAACGAGTTTCTCAAAACTTCCTACGGTCGATACATTCCCTCTATCAGCGCTCTGCGCACCGACCCTTTCTGGCAAGATCCGGCCGATCCGCACCTGCCGGTGACCGCCAGTATTGTGATTAGCGGGAACACGCGGCCCACGCCTAAAGCGCTCAATCCGGCCTACGGGGTGGTGATGGAAGAGAACGTTTGGGGGGCCGTGCTGCATGAGATGGTCACCCGCAACCTCTCAGCCGAAGCCGCCGCCGATCGAGCCATTGCTGAGATTAAACAGATTTTCGCAGACTGGTCCTAGGCTGCTAAACCCGTGCAAAAACCGAGCTTTACGACTAAAGTTGCCAGCGCCTTTTTGTTTTTAGCGCTGCTGACTGTTGCCACAGTTGGCGGCGTTGCCTTTGTGCGGGCTAGGGCGGCGCTAAAGCAGGCAGCGTTCGATCGGCTCAGCGTCACGGCCACTCTCAAGCAGCAGGAAATCAATCGCTGGCTAGAATCCTGCGAGCAGGACTTTCTGCTGATTGCCCAGTTCCCTGATGTGAATCAGCGGCTGCTGCAGCTGGTGACTAGCTCGCCCGGCTCGCCTGATCGGCAGACTACCTATGCCAGCCTGAGCGACTACATGACCCGCATTCGCACTTTCAAGCCTAAGTTTACCGAGGTGTTTGTCATTGATCGCAGCAATCGCATCGTGCTCTCGACTGACTCAGCGCGCGAGGGCAAGTACGAGATTGCGACCAACTTCACCTATTTTGAAGAGGTCATTGCGGGCGAAGAATTTACGCCCGTGTTTTATGTCTCACCCGTGACCGGTAAGCCGGCTGTGACTTACGCATCGCCGATTCGCGATCGCAGCGGCCAGCGACAGGGGGTAATTCTGGCCAATCTCAATCTCAAACGAATCGATCAGATTGTGCGCGAGCGAACCGGGCTAGGCGATTCGGGTGAAACCTACGTGGTTGGGTCGCTGGCGGAAAAGACGTCCTTTATCTCGCGCGAAGAGATCAGCCAGCTGAGCTTGCCCACCGAGCCGCACAGCTTTGGCATCGATCAGGCCATGCAGGGGCTCAGCGGCGCCGATCTCTACACCAACTACGCCGGCATCTCTGTGCTAGGCGTCTATCGCTGGCTGAATGAGCAAGATATTGGCCTGATTGTCGAAATGTCTCAGGCTGAAGCCTTTGCTCCGGCTAAGCGCCTAGCCGGCACCATCGTAGTGGTGGGGCTAGGGTCGGCAGCGGTGCTGCTGCTCGGCATTGTGGGGCTGGCGCGGCAGCTGGCGCAGTCGCGATCGCAGCTAGAAAACTACAGCCGTCAGCTCGAGCAAAAGGCACAGGAGGCCAGCGCCGCCAATCGAGCCAAAAGCGAATTTCTTGCCAACATGAGCCACGAGCTGCGCACGCCGCTCAACGCCATTCTTGGCTTCACCCAGCTGATGAGCCGCGATCGCAGTCTCAACTCGCCACAGCGCGATCGCTTGGGCATTATCAGCCGCAGCGGCGAGCATTTGCTAGCGCTGATTAACGACGTGCTCTCCATGTCGAAAATCGAAGCCGGTCGCACTACGCTCGACCATACACAGTTCGATCTGCATCAGTTTTTAGCCTCGCTTGAAGAGATGCTGCTGATTAAGGCCGAGGCCAAAGGGCTGCAGCTGTACGTTCACATTGAGCCCAGCGTACCTCGCTATGTTGAAGCCGATGAAGGTAAGCTGCGCCAGATCCTATTGAATTTGCTGGGCAATGCGCTCAAATTTACCGAGCAGGGCAAGGTCCAGATGACGGTTGCCGCTCAGCGCGAGCCCAGCGAGGCCGAGGCAGCAACCTATACTTTGAGCTTTACCGTACAAGATACCGGCCCCGGCATTGCTCAAGCAGAAATCCATAAGCTGTTCGATCCGTTTTATCAGGCGTCTAGAACGCGGCGATCGCATCAGGGGACTGGGCTAGGGCTGGCGATTACGCAGCGATTTATTCAGCTGATGGGCGGCGATATTCAGGTGCAGAGCCAGCCGCAGCAGGGCTCGGTGTTTAGCTTTACCCTGCTGGCCAGGGCGGCCCCGCCAATGGCCGAATCAGCCGTGGTCGATCAGCCGGTTATCGGGCTGGCGCCCGGTCAGCCCACCTACCGCATCCTGATTGTCGATGATGCCGCAGAAAGCCAGCGCCTGCTGACG
This sequence comes from Leptolyngbya sp. SIO4C1, assembly GCA_010671975.1. Lineage (GTDB taxonomy): Bacteria > Cyanobacteriota > Cyanobacteriia > Phormidesmidales > Phormidesmidaceae > SIO4C1. Next base: position 7,996 of record JAAHIA010000195.1, read on the forward strand.
GAGCTGCTGCGCCCGGTTGGGTTTGAGGTGCAAGCGGTGGGCGATGGTGGCGCTGCCGTTGAGCGCTGGCAGTCCTGGCAGCCTCACCTGATCTGGATGGACATGCGTATGCCTGGGATGGATGGCTATGAGGCCACCCGCCAGATTCGCGCCGCCGCTCAAGCGGCCCCGGCTCAAGCGCCGCCGCTGCCGATCATCATTGCCCTGACCGCCAGCGCCTTTGAAGAGGATCGCGCTGCCGTACTGGCCTGCGGCTGCAATGACTTTGTGCGTAAGCCGTTTCGGGCAGAGACGCTGTTCGAAAAAATGGCTCAGCACCTCGGCGTGCAGTATCGCTATGCGGCTCCGACCGCCGCTGCCCCAGCGCCAACGGCTTTGCAAACCAAAGACTTAGCGGTGATGCCCTATCCCTGGCTGTGTCGCCTGCACCGGGCCGCACTGCAGGTCGACGCCGAGCGTATCTTTCAGCTGATTGAGCAAATTCCCGAGCGCCATCAGTCGCTGGCGCAGCAGATTGCGGCGCTCACCCACAGCTTTGACTTCGATACGCTAGTTGAGCTAACGCAAGGAGCCCTATGATTGCCGACGCTGCCTACAGAGCAGACATCTTGGTCATTGACGATACGCCGGAAAATCTGCATCTGCTGTCTTCAATGCTGACTGAGAAGGGCTACAAGGTACGCAGCGTCACCAAGGGGATGACCGGGCTGCGCGGCGCGCAGGCGGCCCCGCCCGATTTAATCTTGCTAGACATTAATATGCCCCAGATGAACGGCTATGAGGTTTGCGAGCAGCTCAAGGCCAATGCCGTGACGCAGGCGATTCCGGTCATCTTTATCAGCGCGCTCGGCGATGTGCTAGACAAGGTGAAAGCCTTTAGCGTCGGCGGCGTTGACTTTATTACCAAGCCCTTTC
>JAAHIA010000196.1 GCA_010671975.1 Leptolyngbya sp. SIO4C1
TGATCGTAGCAGGATGGACCAGGGCAGGGGGCCTACCACGCCGTCGGGGATGAGCTCGTGCTGCTGCTGTATCTGCTGTACAGCCGCCTCTGTTTGAGGGCCAAACACGCCATCAATCGGCCCCTCATAGACGTCTAGCGCGCTCAGCCGCTCCTGCAGACGCCTGACGGCAGGGCCATACATTCCCTGACGCAGGACGGGGAGCATGACTTCTGCCGGGGCGGTCTCGGCTGATTCCTCCGGCGGCGTCACGGTCTCTGAGGGGGGAGCGGCAGCGCCGGTTTCGACTTCAGCTGGTTGGGCCGGTCGCGCCGCCGCCGATGACTCCGTCGATGAGGCGGCTGCTGGCTCAGCATTGGCCGCAGTGGGCACATCCGTCTGGGCGGGAAACAGCCGCTCCCACGTGGTTGGCCCAACGATGCCGTCTTCAGCAATGCCAGCAGCCGTTTGAAAGCGCACAACGGCCATCTGCGTTGGCTCGCGGTAAAAGCCGTCGATTGGGCCGCTGTAGTAGCCTAGCAGCTTGAGCATGGCCTGCAGCTCGCTGACGGTATCGCCGACGCTGCCCAGTCGCAGGGTGGGCCTAGCTGTAGTTTGCGCTGTAGTTTGCGCAATGCGTTCGGCAGCCTCTAGGCTAGCAGTGGATGAACGCAGCTGAGGTGCGGCCGCAGCGCTTAGGCTAAATCCTGCAGCAGCAGTCAAAAGGCCACACCTCAAAATGCCATACCAACGAATCGACCTGCCCACAAAAGAATGCCTTTGAGAATGTTCTACGCCCTCACTATAAGGGTAGACGGTTCGCTTCCAACCTACTTTTTGGGGAATCCTGGAATTCTTTATGCAGCCTGCCTTGTCTGATAAATTTAGAGCTGCTGCTGCTGGAATGCTGCTAGCTGAGCTGAGCTACCCTGGCGGGGTTGATGTTTACCCCCGCCGATCTAGAAGAGAGCCGACCACGCTCTCGATTTTAAGACAGTCTCAGCAGCGGCCAGTGCCTGAGTATCTAACGCAGCTGCCCCAGCCGCTGACGGCTCAGCTGATATCTCTATTGCCGCTGCTGCTGCGATCGCACAGATTAGACTGGTCTCGCTATCTCGCACCGGCTGCCGTCGCCGCGATTCAGCTGTTAGAAGCGGCGTCAGAAAGCCTGCTAGACGGGCAGCTGCCTTTAGAACTGCTGCAGCCTGTCGCCATCCCAGCGCCAGCGGCTAATCCGGCAGCGCTGGCGCTGCACAGTCTTCTCTGTATTCCGGAAAGCTATCGCCTAGCTGTGAAGTATGCCTTTGAAAGGAGTCACTCTAGCGCGATCGCAATGCTGACTGGCTGGCTAGCAGGCGCCTATGGCGGGCTGACCTCTCTTCCCCTAGAGCGTTCCTCTGAGCTAGCGGCGCTGCTTGAAACTGGGCCGATTCTCGACCAGCTGTGGTCGCTCAGCGATACGCTATTCATGCAGTGGGCCGGTTCGCCTGAAACTGCATCACCTAGCACCGCAGCAATCACGGTCCTACCATTACAACGATAGATAGATGTAAAAGGTAGAGGCAAATCGATAAAACTGAAAGATACTGAAGACTGTAATAGCTCAAAGGTTAAATAGCTCGCAGGTACAGATTCCTCATCGCTATGACCAGTTTCATCAAACTATAATGTCAGGATATCGTTCCTCTGCGTCAGCTATTCCTGGGCTATTAGCTGATTGAGATTCAGGCCACCCAGCTACAGTTTCATAAAATTCAAGGGGCAGGCCAACACTGGTGGGGCATGAAAACACTCCAGGCACTCACGAAATCCGTATGTCACTGGTGGCATCAATCGCTTGGGCTCTACCTGAAGCGATTTTTTCGCCGCTTAAATATCTGGCTGCGGGCAGTTTATCGACCCTGGCTGCCATTTTTAAATCGCTGGCTGCCGCTGGAGGAAGTTTCCCTGGCTTCTTTGACCAGCTCCAATACAGCGATTCGCCAGTCAACCACGGCGCTGAGCCGCTCTGCCGGGGGACGCTCTGCTTCACGGCCAGTACCGCCGCATCAGACCCAGCTGATCATTTTGCTATCGGTGCTGCTGCTGACGGCTGGGCTAGGGCAGCGCTTTTATAATCAGCCTGTTTTGGGCGTCGATGCCATTGCGCCCGAAACCATCGTGGCACCAGACTCCGCTACCTTAATCGACAAAGAGACCACAGAGGCCAATCGCAGAGCCGCCCGCAACGGCACCATTCAGATTTTGATGCCGGATGCAGAGGTGACGCAGAAGGCAAAGCAGGATGCTGATGTGCTGATGCGTCAGGCCGCTGCGATTCGGAAACAGGTAGGCCGCTTTCCCTATCTTTCTACCTCAACCCTTTCGACGACCACTCAGCGCTATTTGAGACAGTCTAGCGACGAGGCGTGGAATATTATTTGGGATTTGGCGCAGCGGACAGAGGTAACGCTGACGCTGCTCGATCAGGGGACACCTACGGGGGGGCCACTGCAGGAGCGCTTAAACAATCTCAATGCTGAGCAAAAGACCGCCATTCGCGAGCTGCTGCGATATCGTCAGCGGGTATCTCCTCAGGCCTTTTTGGCCGTCGGCACTCAAATTCAGGCCAATCGGCTGCAGTACAAAGCCGCCCAAGAAAAGCTAGCTAGCCTATCGCTGACAAAGCCGCCCATGCAGGTCGAGTCTCAGCTGCTAGAACTCAACGATTTTGAATGGCAAGCAACCCAGCGGACGGTGCGCCAGGTGCTGCACCGAATGCTAACTCAGGGCATTCATCCGGGGATACCAGACGATTTGCGGCAGCAGGCGGTCAAAGCGCAGCTGCAGGGCACAGCTTCTTTTGAGATGGAGCGAGTTGCCGCCGAGCTGATCACCGCTGTTTTAAGGCCGAATCTGATCGAAGACCCTGAGCGTACCCGGCTGCGGGCTGAGCAGGCAGTTGAAGAGGTAGAGCCAGTAACGGTTTCTATCGATGAAGACGCTGTGATTGTAGAGCGAGGCGATCGCATTACTCAGGAAGACTTTGTGCTTCTAGACCACTTCGGGCTGACTCGTCGTCGCTTCAATCGGCTAGGCTTTGCTGGGTTTGGTCTGCTGGTTGGCTGCTGCGCGGCTTTGTTTTTATGGCTAGAGCATGCTCGCTCAAGCGGACTGCGGCAGCGCGATCATGTGCTGGTGATGCTGCTGGCTTTGAGCGTGGCCGGCCTGATGGCGCTGAATACCCCCACGCTGGGGCTGCCTGCCGTTGGGCTGCTGGTGAGCAGCTTTTACGGGGCGCTTTTAGGGATTGTGGCGATTGGGATGCTAGTACTGCTGCTGCCGATTGGGGCCAACGTCGCGCTGATACCGCTGGCTGCGGGCGCGATCGCAGCGCTAGTCGGCGTTTGGTTTGCTCCTAAGCTGCGATCGCGAGAAGAATTTGCACTGCTGGGCGGCTTTGTAGGGCTGGCTCAAGGCGTTAGCCATCTGCTGCTAACGCTGATGTTCAACGCGGTATCGGCCTCTGCCTGGTATAACCTGCTAATTGCCTCAGCTATGCAAGGGGTCTACGGCGTGCTGTGGAGCATCGTTGCTCTGGGTATCAGCCCCTATTTAGAATCCGTATTCGACGTTGTTACCCCTATTCGGCTAGCAGAGCTTTCTAATCCGAACCGGCCGCTGCTAAAGCGGCTTGCCTCAGAAGCACCGGGCACCTTCCAACATACGATGTTTGTGGCGAATCTAGCCGAGGCGGCAGCTCGAGCCCTAGGTCACAATGTTGAGCTTGTGCGCGCGGGGACGCTCTATCACGACATTGGCAAAATGCACGATCCAAAGGGCTTTATTGAAAATCAGATGGATGAGCCCAACAAGCACGATTTGATCAACAACCCTTGGACAAGTGCTGACATCATCAAGAAGCATGTCACCTTAGGTTTGGTGATGGCCCGTAAACATCGCCTGCCCAAAGCCATTCGCGCGTTTATTCCCGAGCATCAAGGCAGCATGCTAATCAGCTATTTCTACCATCAAGCCAAGCAAATCTGTGCTGAAAATCCTGACGTTGATCTGCGTGAGGCCGACTTTCGCTACGACGGGCCGATTCCGCAGTCGCCAGAAACCGGTATTGTGATGCTAGCTGACTCCTGTGAGGCAGCGCTGCGATCGCTGAGCAAAGATGCCTCGCTAGAAGAAGCCTATAGCATGGTCAATAAGATTTTACGCGCCCGCTGGAAGGACAATCAGCTGATTGACAGCTCGCTCACCCGCGACAATATGACGGTGATTGCCAAAATTTTTGTGCAGGTATGGCAGCAGTACAACCACAAACGCATTGCCTATCCGAAAGGCGCGCTGGCCACACCAGGGCGATAGCCAATGGACGCCGTAGATCTTGCTTTTACCCCAGCGCTTGAGCAGGCCGATTTAATTCGTACCGGTCAGATATCGCCGCTAGATCTAACCCAGCTCTACCTGGCGCGGATCGAGCGGCTAAATCCGCAGCTGGGTAGCTATTTTACGGTGATGGGCGAGCTAGCAATCGCCGATGCCCGGGCTAAGACTGAGCAACTGGCTCAGCTGGGCGATCAGCTACCGCCCTTTTTTGGCGTGCCGATTTCTATTAAAGATCTAAAGCCGGTTGAGGGCGTGCCCTGTAGCTACGGGCTACGAGTGGCTAAAAACCGCATGGCTGAGGCCGACGACGGCATTGTGCAGCAGATTCGCCAGGCCGGCTTTGTGATTTTAGGTAAAACCGCTACCTCTGAGCTGGGTTCATTTCCCTATACCGAACCCGCCGGATTTCCCCCAGCGCGCAACCCTTGGCATCTGGACTATACGTCGGGTGGCTCTAGCGGCGGTGCGGCCTCAGCGCTAGCGGCTGGACTCTGTGCGATCGCGCACGGCTCAGACGGGGGCGGCTCGCTGCGAGGCCCCGCTTTTTGCTGCGGGCTAGTGGGGCTCAAGCCCTCGCGCGGTAGGGTCTCTCATGCGCCAGCCGGCGATCGCATCAGCGGCCTAGCAACCGAGGGGGCTCTAACCCGCACCGTCGCCGATACAGCAGCCATGCTGGATGTAATTTCTGGCTATGTCACCGGCGATCCGTACTGGCTACCTGATCCACCCCAGCCGTTTCTATGCGCGGCGCAGCGTCCGCCCGGTCAGCTGCGGATTGCGATGACCACCGATTTTTCTCCCGTTGGCAAAGCCGACGCGATCTGTCAGCAGGCCGTGCAGTCAGCTGCTCATCGACTTGAGGCGCTCGGTCATGCAGTCGAGCCAGCGACGCTACAGCTAGACGGCCTGATTGACCCGTTTGTCACCGTCTGGCGCTCCATTTTAGATGAGAGCGGCGTGCCTTTTATTTTCTTGAGCCGGTTCAACCGCTGGCTGCAGTGGCAGGCGCGGTTTACCTCTAGCGGTCAGTACCTCAAGGCAGTCACTGCGCTACAGGTGCTCTCTCGCCAGATTGTCAGCCTTTTTGAGCAGTACGATGTGCTGCTAGCCCCCACCTATCTGCATCCCACCATTCGGATTGGTGAATGGGCCAAGCTCAGGCCGGCTAAAACGTTAGAGCGCATCATCGGCTGGGTGGCTCCCTGCCCGCCCTTTAACGCCACCGGGCAGCCGGCCCTCTCTATTCCGACCGGGTTTACGCCGGAGGGCCTGCCGCTCGGCGTGCAGCTAGTGGGTAAACCCGCTGATGAAGCCACCCTGATTTCGCTAGCCGCCCAGCTTGAAGCCGATCGACCCTGGACCCAGCATCGACCTGCGATCGCTACCCCTTAACGCCGCTGCCTGACTCAGTCGGCACGATGTAGCGCTGCATCACAACAAAAAATACAATAATTGGCACGATAGAAATCACCGAGCCCGCTGCAATTAGCCGCCAGTCCAGCGAAAAGCTGCCCGCCAAGCGCGCCACGCCCAGCGGCAGTGTGTAGTATTCTGGCCGATCGAGCACAATCAGCGGCCACAAAAAATCGCTCCAAGAGCCGATAAAGACAAAGATTGCCAGCGTCACCAGCGCCGGCCGCACTGCCGGTATCATCACGTTCCACCAGATGCCCAGCTCTGAGCAGCCGTCGATCCGGGCGGCTTCTTCGAGCTCTTTGGGGACGCTCTGAAAGGCCTGGCGCATCAGAAAAATGCCAAAGGCTGACGCAATCGACGGAAAAATGACGCCGAGGTAGGTATTTTTCAGCCCCAGCTGCACCGTCAGAATGTAGAGCGGAATCATCACAATCTGAAACGGAATCAGAATCGTCGAGACAATCAGCGAAAAAATCAGCTCACGACCGCGAAAGGCTAGTCGTGCCAAAGGATAGGCTGCCAATGAGCAAAACAGCAGGTTCAGCAGCACTGTGACGACAGCAATTAGCGTGCTATTGAAAAAATACTGCCCAAACGGATTGGTTTGCCAGACTTTGACAAAATTGCCCAGCGTTGGAAACTGCGGAATAAACTGAGGCGGAAAGGTAAAAATGTTTTCTTCCGGTGACTTAAGCGCTGTGCTCACCAACCAGAACAGCGGCAGCAGCATCGCCAGCGCGATCGCGCTCAGCAGCGCATAGATCAGTGTTAGTTTCCACCAGGGTTTACGACTTAACATTAGCCAAAGGTGCGCTCCTGCATTAGCCAAAATCCAGCAAATGATTCTGACTGAGGGGTCTTTTGCACAGCTACGAAGTGCACGCCGTTTGCCTGCTGCTTTGCTGCCTCAAACTGAGCAGCCTCCTGCTGTAGCTCAGGCGTTGGCAGATTAGCCAAAATCCACGTGTCGATGCTGCCGGTTTCGAGCATGAGTCTAGCAGTCTCGCCGAGCTGAGGCTTAATATAGGCCAGCTCTAGACCCGACATCCAGCCAGCGAGCGGTAGCGCTCGCTGCGAAAAGATTAGCAGCCCGGGTATCGACGTATCTGCTTCAACGTCTGCCATCGAGAGCGGAAAGGCCTCGCTAAAGTCGGTCTCCCACTCAGGCATGTCAGCAAAATCGCGCGCCGGCAGATTAACAAAGGCCCACTGCTGGCCTACTAGCGCGTCTGGGAGCGGCTTAGCAACCTCTAGCGGCTGACTCACCGACGGACTGTTGCTCGGCTGGTAGCCTGGCTGCTGCGGATAGAAGTTCTGCTGACGATCTTCTAGCCACTGCTGCAGCGCTAGCGTACGGCGACTGGCATTGACCGGAAACCCTAGCTCCTCACAGGCTCGGGTAATCATGTTCTGCATTGAGTAGCGAAAAAATCGCATCCGAGCCGGCGGCGTAGGGGCCTGCTCCAGCGCGGCCTGAATTGCCTTTTTCAACTCAATTGAGTTGACTTGTTTGTTCGAGACGAATTTGCTGTAGCGAAAGCTAGGGTCATCTTTGACCGACTCTACCCCTTCACAGATCAAAATTTCCCAGCGTTTTTTCTGACTTTCATCTAAAACCGGACGCGAATAGAAATCAAGCTCCCAGAGGGTCATGCGTCGCGCTCCGCTAGCATTTTTGCGACATCCTGCGCTCGCTCCGCAGCCTTTGCCATCAGCGTATCGCGGTCTTTGAGAATTTCGCCGGGGTACTTTTCGAGCACCTTGGTAGACAGGCTAATCCGGTTGCGCACATCGTCAATGCCGACGACGACAACCTTGACTGGCTGACCGACCTGAAACAGGTCGGAAATCGAAGGCACATAGCCCTTGCTGATCTGGTTGACGTGCAGCAGCCCGCGTACGCCTTCAAAGTCGACAAAGACGCCGAACGGCTTGAGGGCAGCAACGGTGCCTTCTACTAGCTGACCTTCTGAAAGCTGCGCCATTGTTGCGGCCTGCGCAGCAATTCGCTGCGAAAGCACGAGCTTATTGGCGTCTGGATTGACTTCTAGAAAAGCTACCGAAAGCTGCTGACCAACAAAGTCTGATAGGTCTTCACCCGCGCCGACCAAGTGCGATCGCGGTACAAAGCCGCGCAGCCCTTCGGCATCTACCACGACACCGCCCTTGTTGGTGCCTGTGACCTCAACTTCGAGAATGTCGTTAGTTTCCTGCCGCTGCAGCAGCCGCTCCCAAACCTGCTGAATCTCTAGCCTGCGAATCGACAGAATCACCTGACCGTTGGCATCTTGATCGCGCACAATCAAGAACTCACGCTCGCTATCTAGCGGCAGCGCCGCTTCTAGCGGAACTTCTGTATCGAGCGAAGCCTCTTTCAACGGCAAAAACGCGGCCGACTTTCCACCAATATCGATATAGGCCCCTTCCGCTGCGTGGCTAAACACCTTGCCCTGCACCACGCTGCCGGCTTGAAAATCAAAGCTGTGCTGGTCTAGCGCCTTTAGAAAATCCTCAGTCGAAAAGGTCAACGATCCTGTCTCCGCAAATAAAAATAGGCCAGTCTATCAAATATATCGCTGCTAGAAGCGTTCTGCGTTTTAAGTTTTGAACGTTTTCACGCGTCCCAATTCCCAGCCAGCGTTCAGAGCTTTTGCGCAAATAGCTGCTTCACTTTCTCCCAAGCATCGGCTGCCGCCTCGGGCTGATAGCTATCGCGCCGATCGCAGAAAAAGCCGTGACCGGCTCCATCGTAGCGAAACACCCGATGGCTAATATTAGACTGCTGCAGCGCTGCCTCAATTCGATTGACGGCCTCTGGTGGAATGGACGCATCTTCTGTGCCAAAAAAGGCATATAGCGTGCCGGTGATTTCAGGCGTGCGGGTAATGGTCGGATCGCCATCCCCAAAGGTGCTATCGGGAATGCCGGCACCGTAAAAGGAGGCAATGGCAACCGTATCTTTGAGCGTAGCAGCGAGATAGGCGACATGCCCCCCAAAGCAAAAGCCAATGCAGCCAATACTGCCTGGTTTGGCCTGTGGCAGCTGCTTCACATAGTCGATAGCCGCTTGAATATCGCTCAGCAGCTCATCGGCCTTAGTCTGTACCTTATACTGCCGGCCAATCTTAATA
>JAAHIA010000197.1 GCA_010671975.1 Leptolyngbya sp. SIO4C1
AGGCGAATCACTTCTGCTCGGTCTTTGACTCGCTGGGGAACGGTGGTGGCCCGCCGAAGTTCAAACAAGGTGCGATCTTCAGCAGCACTCAGGAAGACCCGTAAGCGTGCACCCATCACAAAGTCCTCTCGAAATTAGGTTGAAGTAGATTGCTTTATTCAACTTCATACAGCTGAGCTTTTCAAGCCCTACCTACTTAGCTAGGCGCAATCTGAGGCGTGAGCCCGTCTGCGATCGCAACAATCAGCCGATTGTGCGCCTGATGCCACAGTGCCGGCTGCTCTAGATAAGGATTCATTCCTGGAAAAGGGTTGTGCATGAAAAGGCATCTCTTAGGCAACCTGCCCTCATTATGGCGCAGGCTGATTTCTCAGAAATCCTCATCTTCATCGATAGGCTGAATCTCTAGGCAGCGGCTCTCCCATTGCAAACTCCCGAAATGTCAGAACGTCAGCGTTGAGCATTGCCTATCCTACTCAATGGTTTGCCTATTCACAGGCTAGCACTCTGAACCAGGCGCACAGTGCGATCGCGCTTACCAAGTGTGCTTTCTCAGCGCTGCTTTAGAAGGCAGGATCAGCTGCTTTAGCTTTGCTTGCAAAACCAGACCCAGAAATGGCAGATCGTCAACCAGATATCGCCGCCACAGCCGTTTAGGCTCAGAGAGCAGCCGATAGAGCCACTCTAAGCCAAGCTCGCTAACAAACTGAGGGGCACGAGGCTTACAGCCGGCTTCAAAATCTAGCGCCGCTCCAACAGCCATAAAGATGTTAATGCTGGGCAGCTGGTCGCGATGCTGAATAATCCATTTCTCTTGCTTTGGCGCACCGACGCCAACCACTAGGACATTGGCCGAAGACGCGCGAATCATCTCAATAATTGCCTGACATTCTTGCGGATCGCGCTCAAAGCCAAACGAGGGTGAGTGCGCAGCCACAACGATATTACGACCAATGCGTCGGTTGATGTTGAGCTGCGCCCGCTCTGGAATTCCAGATCGTCCCCCCAATAGAAAAATACGCACCGCCGGATTGTGGCGATGATGGTCACAGAACCAAGGGAATAAATCCGAGCCAGAAATTTTTGCTTTGATAGGCGTGCCTAAAAAGCGAGCAGCAAACATCAGAATCTTGCTGTCACAAACTTTGAAGTCTGCCTTTTGATAGATTTCACAAAATTCGGGATCGCGGCGCAGCTTCATCAGATGATCCACATTCGGCGTAAAAATCACACCCTGCTTCAGCTGACAAAGCAGCTCCTCTTTGGAGCAATTGTCTATCTCAACGTCCAGCAGCGTAACTTTATCCATGGCAGCTCTTTGAGCGCAATTCGAGGAACGAAATTTTGTTTGATCTGCCGTGGCTGAATCTTCTTCAACGAAGGTATAACCTGAAGATCGATGAGGGCTTTGATTCAAACTTTGATAACTCATAACTGCAGACGACTACCCAGCTCCATTAACAAAATCCATTGGTGGGCTCAAGCCAAAACACGGAAATAGCTCAGCCTAAACCTGTTGGCGATATGTACAGAACTTTGACCAGCGCTAACTTTTACGGAACGACTGAGTCTGCAGCGCCATAAAACTTTCTAATCACTAGCTAGACATCTGAAGAGCTACAGACAGGGCTTTGGTTCAGCAGCAGAGACGGAAGTTTTAGGTCTAGCCAGCAGCAGCTTAGACGTTTGCCTTGACAAAAAATCCTCTGGGCAGGCTCTACTAGCTGAGCAAAGCGCAACTGGTGGGTCAGCCTAGCGAAAAGGCTCTTGCCTTAAAAGTCTTCATAGAGTCTCTATAGATTACAAAGCGTTATGTCTACAGACCACAAGAAGCAGCAAAAAGTTTCAGCCTGCTTTGGAAAAAGAGACTTACAGGCAGGGCAGTTGCTAAATTCGCTCACGATTCAAGCGCTGCTAGATAGCGGCGCAGGACACGGTCAGACCGCTCAGGCTGCTCGCTAAAGCTGCACATCGGTCTAGCCTGTGGACGTAATCAAGACGTAAATTAAGATCGATAAAACTGGGGTGCCAGGATTCGAACCTGGGAATGGCGGAACCAAAATCCGCTGCCTTACCGCTTGGCCACACCCCAACGCGTTAAGCTCATCATGCTTACAGCTTGTGTATCTTAGCAGCTATGGAGGGGCGTGTGTCAAGCTTGTATCTCTGATAAGGTTAAAAGCGGTCTGTTCAAGCGATTGAGTCGACTGGCCGGTTGTTTATAGTCACTGCATTCTAGCTGTAAAATATGCCCATCAGTGCTGCCACATTTAAGCCCGCTTGGTGGTGTCGAGGCGGACATTTGCAAACGATCGCAGGTGCGCTGCTGCGCGCTGACCCAATGCTGGCAGTGCAGCGACAGCGCTGGAATACGCCAGATGGCGATTTTATTGACCTTGATCGCATCTGTGACCCAGCGGCCAATGCGCCTCGCTTGCTATTGCTGCATGGGCTAGAAGGATCGGCTAGCTCTAGAGATATTTGCCAGCTGATGGCGGCAGCCGGGCGGCTGGGCTGGGAAAGCATCGGCCTAAATTTTCGCTCTTGCAGCGGTGAGCCCAATCGCCTGCGGCGAGCCTACCACGCTGGCGATACTGCCGACTTAGCCTGGGTGATCGAGCGGCTCATAGCCGAAGCAGCCGAACGGCCGCTGCTGTGCCTCGGCATTTCGCTAGGGGGCAATGTCTTACTAAAGTATCTAGGCGAGCGGGGAGCAGACGTGCCTTCTCAGCTTTTAGGCGCGGTCACTATCTCTACGCCGTTTAATCTCAATGCCGGCGTTGACTACGTTGAGCAAGGACTCAGTCGGCTCTATGTCTATCGCTTCATCACCAGTCTGAAGCAAAAAATGTATCAAAAGTTAGATCGCTATCCAGATTTAGTAGATCGGGATGCCCTGCGAGCAGTGCGATCGCTCTCCGACTTTGATGCGCTCTTTACAGCGCCCGTTCACGGCTTCCCAGATGCTGAAACCTACTGGCGTCAGTCTAGCTCCCTTTACTTACTGCCGGTGATTCGCTGCCCAACGCTGCTGATTAATGCGCAAAACGATCCGTTCTATCCAGCGGCAGCGTTGCCGCGACAGCAGGTTGCGACCAATCCGTTTTTGACCGGCCTTTTTCCAGCAGATGGCGGTCACGGCGGCTTTATTGAAAAAGGCTGGCCTTTCCGGCTTCAGTCTTGGGCTCAGCAGCAAGCAATGGCCTATTTTCAGCAGTGCCTGAGCGCCGGTACCCGAACTGCGACACTGGGCTAAAGCAGCCATGTTTCTTCAGACACTACAGCTGCGGCAGTTTCGCAACTACCAGGCGCAAAGTATCGAGTTTTCAGCGCCGAAGACGATCTTGCTAGGCGAGAACGCCCAGGGCAAATCGAACTTGCTAGAGGCAGTTGAGCTGCTGGCCACGCTCAAGTCGCATCGCACCGGTCGCGATCGCGATCTTGTCAAAGCCGATGCCGCAGAAGGCCAGATTCAGGCGCGACTGCAGCGAGAGCTCGGCATCTCCACCCTCAAGCTGACGCTGCGCAGCAGCGGTCGCCGCACGGCCATACTCAACGGTGAGACGCTGCGCCGTCAGCAAGACTTTCTGGGCACGCTGAACGCTGTGCAGTTTTCTTGCTTGGATTTAGATTTAGTGCGCGGCGGGCCTAGCGGGCGGCGGGTTTGGATGGATACGCTACTGGCTCAGCTAGAGCCGGTCTACGCCTACATCTTGCAGCAGTACACGCAGGCGCTAAAGCAGCGCAATGCCTTCATTCGACAGCAGACGGAGGCCGCTGACCCGTCGCAGCCGCCGCAGCTAGAGGCCACACAGCTTGCCCTTTGGGATGCCCAGCTAGTCACTTTGGGAACTCGGGTCATTCGCCGACGGGCACGCGTGCTGCAGCGGCTAGCGCCGATTGCCCAGCGCTGGCATGAAGCTATCAGCGGCAGTACCGAAACATTGGCAATCACGTATCAGCCAAACGTCCCAATAATCGTAGACGAAACTGAACAGATTCAGCAGGCCTTTTTTGCCAAGCTGCAGGCTAAGGGTGTGCCGGAATACTACCAGCGCACTACCTTGGTCGGCCCGCACCGAGACGACATCGAATTTACCATCAACCAGACGCCAGCACGACAGTACGGGTCACAGGGCCAGCAGCGCACCTTAGTCCTCGCGCTCAAGCTAGCTGAGCTCAAGCTGATTGAAGACGTCATTGGCGAACCGCCGCTGCTGCTGCTCGACGATGTGCTGGCAGAGCTCGACCTGAAGCGTCAAAACTCGCTGCTTGACGCCGTTCAAGATCGATTTCAGACGCTCATTACCACCACTCATCTGGGCTCGTTTGATGCTCAATGGCTGCGGTCGTCTCAGATCTTGAAGGTAGAGCAGGGAGAAATTGCCGGAACGGAATAGACAAAAGGAAAAAACAAAGCAATCTCAGCGTCTCCCTTTCCCCCTTCTCACCCCTCTCCCTAACTTCCCTAGCCGAAAGGCTAAACCCAGGCCAGCCCTAGTCAGCTATCTGACTCAGAACGCGATCCAGCTTGTCGACAGCGGCATCAATCTCAGCAGCGCTGACAACCAGGGGGGGCACAAAGCGAACCACGCGCGGGCCGGCCGGCACCAGCAGCAGCCCTTCTGACATGGCGGCTCTGACAATATCGATGGCCTGATCACTGGTTAAGACCAGCCCGTTGATCAGGCCCCAGCCGCGAACCTGCTCGACTAGATCGTCGTACTTTGAAACCAGGGTGGCAAGCCCGGCACGAAGCTGCTCACCCCGCGCCTGCGCGTTGGCGACTAGGGTTTGCTGGGCGAGCGTTTGGCAAACCGATAGGGCCACGCCGCAGACGAAAGGATTGCCGCCAAAGGTGCTAGCGTGATCGCCGGGACGCAGTACGTCGCAATGCTGCTTAGTGAGCGTTGCACCAATTGGCACGCCGCCGCCGAGGCCCTTAGCTAGCGTAAAGACATCGGGCTCAATGCCTAGATTTTCGTAGCCCCACAGCTTGCCGGTGCGGCCCATGCCAACCTGCACTTCGTCTAAGATCAGCAGAATCTTTTGCTCGTCGCAAATCTGGCGAATCCGCTGAAAGTAGTCGGCCTGCCCCGGATTGACGCCGCCCTCGCCCTGCAGCGGCTCAAGCAAAATTGCGGCCACGCGCGGCTGCTCGGCATTGAGCTGCGCGATCGCAGCTTCTAGCGCTTGAATGTCGTTGTAGGGCACATAGTGAAAGCCGGGGACCAGCGGATTAAAGTTCTTCTGATATTTAGGCTGGCCAGTGGCCGTGATCGTCGCCAGGGTTCGACCGTGGAAGCTGGCGTTGGCAGTAATAATGACCGGGTCTGCAATGTTGAGCTGAGTGTGCGCATACTTGCGCGCGAGCTTGATTGCGCCCTCATTTGCCTCTGCCCCAGAGTTGCAAAAGAATACCTTATCGGCGCAGGAATGCTCTACCAGCCACTGGGCCAGCGCACCCTGCTCAGGGATGTAGTAAAGATTAGAGACGTGGTGCAGCTTCTTGATTTGCTGCGTTACCGCATCAATCATCGCCGGATGCGCGTGCCCAAGCGTGCAGGTGGCAATACCCGCAACAAAGTCTAAATACTCGAGCCCCTCGCTATCCCAAACGCGGCAGCCTTCTCCGCGCGTTAGCGCCACTGGAAAACGACCATAGGTAGTCATCACGTGCGCATCAAAGGTCTCTGGCTGAAAGTCAATCTCAGACTTCGCGCTGCTCACATCCGATAGAACACTGAGCGGATTTTTGACAAGGTTCTTTAGGCTGACCACAGGCATACCTCAACAGGGTGGGTAAAGTTTTGGGGATAAGTTTCCTATATTAGCGTTTAGCCTATTGCCAGTACTGTTCAACAGGGCAAAACGCGAGTGCCCAATGCGTGAGTGCGTCCTAGCTGCTACCGGGGCGGCAAACTCCTAACTAAAGGCAGAAATTTTGCTTTTGCAGCTGCCGTTCTCTTTACAGAAGTTAACATGAAATTAACGATTGGGCTATTTGCCCGAGCAGCCGTTATTAAGAGCAGCCATCATGAAACTTCGTCAATTTTTACCCGTTCTATTTACTGTCTGCGTCGCTGCGCTGCTGGTAGTTACCGGGCTTAGCAATCCGCGCCTAGCAGCCCTTAGTCAGTCTCAAAACGGCTATGTGATCAAGCCAACGCCGCGTGAAGATCTGGTCTATGTGGAGCCGCGCTTTTCTAATCACATCAACCTAGAGCGCGGTCAGTACTTTCATCAGTTTGATCGGCAGGCACTAGAGGCCGCGCTCACAGAGCTGGCTGAGCAGTATCAGATTGAGGGCACTCAGTTTCATACCCGCGTCGTGGATGGTGAAGCGGTTCCGGGCCTGTTCGTGTTTGTCTCTAAGGCAGCCGGAGCTGAGGCCGACTTTCAGCTAGCGACCGAAACGCTAGCTAACTGAGCTAGGCGAGCGGCGAGCTAGCTGCTCTAGCTGCGATCGCAGCCAGCTAATATCGGCGGCTTTGCCCCCATAGCGCCAGCTAACGTAGGCATTAATAATTGCCTCGACTGGCGCTAGCCGCGCAAATGCAGATTCACGCAGCTGCTCGACATATTCAAACGGCGTCTGCGCAGCCGGTTTGGCATAGCCCTGAGCGGCTAGCCGCTGCAGCATTTGCTGATAGACCTTTTCAACCGGCGACAGCTGTGTGAGCCAGCGTCGGTGCTGCCACTTTCGCCAGAGCTGTTGCCCTAGCCAGGTAGCAAATCCAATCGCTGTTGCCGCGATCGCAAAGGCCAGCAGCCGCAGCCAGCCGCGCAGTCGCAGCAGCGCACCAATTGCTATCTCCAGCAGTCGCCCAATCAGCCGCAGCCCCGCCTGAATCAGCTCAACGGCCGGCGCCGGCAGCTGCCCCTGCAGCCACTCCCAGATCTGCCGTAAAACCCTAAAGGGACTACCAACGCCCTCAGACGGCGGCTCAAACAGATGCCCTGGGATAGGATCAAAGTTGAACCAGCCGTACTTTGGAAAGAACACCTCGGTAACGGCATAGGCATCCGTATTGCGCACGATGTAAAAGCCGGTAAACGGGTTAAACTGCCCCGGCCCAAAGCCCGCTGCTAGCCGCGCCGGAATGCCAACTGAGCGCAGCATGATTGTCAGCACCGTGGAAAAGTGATCGGCGGTGCCACCCTGATACTTGAATAGAAACGCTTCAACTAGATCTTCATCGTCTGCAAAGAAGGGCAGATCTTCCTCCAGGCTATAGCGCTGTTTGAGCACATCCGTTAGAAAAACAGCTTTATCGTAGTCATTCGTCAGCGGCAGCGGCGCGGTGGCCAGCAGTCGCTCAGTTTCTCGGCGAACCCGCTCCTGCAGCTCAGCGGGCACTTGCAAATAGTATTTTTCAATATTGCTAGGGTAGTCACCTTCGACCTCTCTGAGCAGACTGGGCACCCGCAGGCTGACATCCGAAATCACCGTATAAGTAATGCCCTCTATCAGCGCCTTGGGTGCGCGCATCGCGCCCTCTGGATCAACTGCAATGCGCTCGGCTGGGAAATAGACCTGCTTCGGCTCGTACAGCGCAGGAATCAAATTCTGAAAGTCGCTGACCATCGTGTAGGTCTGCACTACTTCGCGACTAGGCCCCAATCGCGGTACGCGCAGCGGCCAAAACTGATACGAGCTGCGCGATCGCTGCAGCGTTGAAGTAGCGTCGTTGCGCGAAACCTCCCAGCCCTGACCGGTGTAGCGATCAAAGGCCATGACGCGCCAAAACCCTTCTGCTTGCGATCGCACCCGCATCACCACCTTTGGAATCATCTCCCCGCGTAGGTTCTGATTCATCCGCTGGTTAAAGCCGTAGTAAAAGTCAGTGCTGATTGCGCCGGGGCCAGATTCGGGGCTGCCGCTGCCGCCGCTGCCGCCCTCCGCCTCTGGTCCATCACCTCGCCCGTCGCCCACATAGCCCGGATTGAGAATTGTGCGACCGTCAAACGACGCATCGGTATCCACGCTGCCATTGACTGGAAAAGTCCGCAGCTGATAGCCAGGCAGTCGAGGCAGCGCCGCAAAGATCAGCAGCCCCAGTAGCACCACTACCAGCATCACCCCGCCCAGCTTTTTAGGCGATGTGCCCGTGTAGATAGACCGCCAGCTTTGGCTCAACAGCCCCAGGCGTGAGCGATAGTCAAGCACCAGCACCGGCAGCGCAATCAGCAAAAACAAAAACAGCAGCGGCCCAAACAGCAGCGTCTGACTAATCGTTGCGGCCACCCCAATCAGCACCAAGCCAATCATCATGGAGTAGCCCAGGTCTTTGCGGCGTGGCAAATCAAAGCTGTGCAGCACCTGCAGCTGAATCAGCAGCTCTGCTAGCACAATTCGCGTATCGCCTGGATTGTTTAACAGGCGACCAAAAAACAGCACCAGCGCCACCAGCATCCCCATCGCAATGCAAAACTTGACGCCCACGTTAGCTCGACGGCGGCTGCGCCAGCTCCAATAGGCCCCGGCGGCACTCAGCGGAATGGCCAGCAAGTTCCAATTGGAAGTCTCGGTCACATCGGCAGACGCGACTGCCATGGCACAGATACCAACCGTCACCAGGCTCTGCACCAAAATTCGCAGCGCAATGGAATCCTCAGAAGGCAGTGACGGCACCGTTGCTAAACGCTGCCGCCACTGCCGAAAAGGATGCGATTTTTTAGGAGACGTAGACTGGGTCTTGGATGAACGAGAAGACACCATCGCAAGTAGACTCGAGACGCACTAGAACAGCTTCGTTCCTATCCTAGCGAGTCTTTCACAACGCTGAGAGCAAACCGCAGCGGGCGCTGACCCGACTGAGATAGGAACACCTCTAGCGTATAAGTTTGCCCAGCTTTAGGGGCTGACTGCACAAGACTTAGCTGTCCAGCGTC
>JAAHIA010000198.1 GCA_010671975.1 Leptolyngbya sp. SIO4C1
TCTCGCCTGAGCGCGATCGCGAAAGGGGGAAGCTGCGCTCATATAGATTTCATCAGGTACTGCTAGCAGTGCCCCATCGGCGGCCTCGCCGAGCTGATCTAAAACGGCGGGGCTAAATAGCTCATAGCTGCTAAAAATGGGCCGATAGCGGCTGTCTGTATTGCTTTTGGCCGCTGCCACCGCTGTTAGCGCCTTGTCTAGCTCGCTGTCGCTGGGAAACACCGCATAAATGTCTGCTGTTTGAGCTGTTTCTCCGGTAGGGCTGTTGCCAGCTTGCTCAATATTGGCAAGATTCATATCGGCAATATTTGTTTGTGCTATAAACTGCCCTCCATTTGCCAGCAGGGCTGATTCAAACAGAGACTTGAGCGCTCGGCTGTGATCGCTGCGACTGTCGTAAAATAGCGCAGCTTGTCGGCGATTGAGCTGGGCAATAAAGTTGGCGATCGCACCGGCGACCAGGGCATCGTCCGTCAGCGTTTGCAGCGCATAGTCACCCAGCTCTGCAGCTGTCGTATTGGTTGGCAAAAGCGCCAGCAGCCGATTGTCGTAAATGCTCGCCGCCGCCATCGCTGCCGGGGTGCTGCTGTGACCAATCACGCCGATTACCTCGGCTTCTTGCACCAGCTGAGCCGCCAGCGCTTCGGCAAAAACAGATGAGTTGCCATCATCTGCAATCAGTACCCGCAGCCGCTGACCCCGAATGCCGCCTGCCTGGTTCACCTCAGTTTGGGCCTGAGCGACGCCGCGCAGCAGACTTTCTGCCAGCTCGGGCGCTGACTCAATGGGGACGGCGGCGGCGATAGTGTAGGCATCCGCGTCGCCGATGCGAGCATTGTTGAGATAAATCAGCGTTTCTGGATCAGCTGGGTCGGTCTGCCGCGCGGCTTCGAGGGCGCTGACGGCTGCCTGATAGCTTTGAGCTGCGATCGCGGCTACCCCTGCTGCCTTATCCGCGTTGGTTCGTCCTAGCAGCAGACTGGCCTCACCCTGGCTGAGCCGAACCTCAGGCGCGGCTTCAGCGCTCTCAGCGGTCTTAGCGGCGCGACTAACCGGCTCAATTTCAGCTTCTGCCTTTTGGATAGTGACGGGTCCTTTACTAAAGAGCCTGCCGCGACTGTAGCGCTCTAGGCCCACAAAAAATAAAGCCAGCAAACCGATGGAAATACCGGCAACGGCCCAGGCAAATCGGCGCTCTTGAGTAGAAAACATAGACAGATAAACTATCTTGGCTCTAATACGGCTTGGCTCTAATACGGCTTGGCTTAAAATGCACCTTCGGCTATTCTTCATTGTGAACTAATATTGAGGTAGACCGGCTACAGGCCAGGTCTTGATTCATCAAATTCGCAATGATTTCATAAAAGTAGCTGCTCCGTTCACTCGTCGGAGCGAGTCCGGAACTGTGACTGGTTGTACTGGTGAAGCAGCAGCTATCTGATAGGCTTCTAGGAAGCGTCTGCAAGCTTTTATCAGCATAGAGGCAGCGCTTTGACCACAGCGGGACAGGCTAATGGCTTTATTTTCACAAGATCGTATTTTAGTGCCGATTGACTTTTCTGAAGAAGCTTTTCAAGCGTTAGAAGAAGTGATTGCGTTTGCAAAACCAGCGGCGGCAGTCCATGCACTCCACGTACTCAAAGCGCTAGAGCCCACCGACCCGGGCTTGGTATGGCAGGCGATTGATGACGACAAGCGCAAAGAAAATGTGCAGAAGGCGTTTCTAGAAAAATTTTCAGGCGATCGCTACAGCGGTCTGCAGTTTGTTGTTTTAGTGGGCGATCCTAGCTCTAAGATCATTGACTACGCTGAGCAAGAAAGCATTGGCCTGATTGTCATGCCGTCTCACGGTCGCACCGGACTCTCTCGGTTCTTTATGGGCTCGGTGGCTGAGAGGGTAGTGCGCTTTGCCCACTGCCCGGTGCTGGTGCTACGTCAGTAGCGCATCATCGATTTTTTGCATGAGCGCTATCGATTCTGGCTTTTGTTCTTCTGAGATAGGCTGCTTAGAGTAGGGGTATCGCATTTAGGTGACTCCAATGATGATTACCACTCCGCTCTCTGTAAAAAACCAACGCATCGCTCAAATAGCTGCAGCGATGCGCTGGTTCTGGCGATTTAGCCAGTTTTATGGTGAATATAACACTCTGCCGCCGCAGGAGCGCCATCGCTGGGTTGAGCAGCAGGCTAAGCGTCAGTAGACACGGCCACTGGCTCCGCTGCTACCATCTGCCCAGAGGTCAGTCGTCGCCAGTAGTCGCCTAGATCGGCTGCGACTTCATTTGAGAGAATGTAGCACCCTAGCAAGTTAGGGAAGGCCATGCCTAGCAGCATCAAATCACTGAAGTCAATAATCAGCGAAAGGCTAGCCAAGCAGCCCAGGAACGTGCAAAACACATAGAGCAGTTTAAAGACAATTGTGCTGCGCTCACCAAACAGATAGGACCAAGCCTGCAGGCCGTAATAGCTCCAAGAGATAATGGTAGAGAAGGCAAAGAGGCAAACAGCCAAACTCAGCACCACGGGGAACCAGCCCATCACTGACTCAAAGGCGCTCGCAGTCAGCTGTACGCCACTGAGCTCTGAGCCAGTATCTTGATAGACGCCGGTGAGCACAATGGCGACGGCGGTCATGTTGCAGATGATTACAGTGTCGATCAGCGGCTCTAGCAGCGAAACCATCCCCTCTCGCACGGGTTCATCCGTACGGGCAGCAGCGTGCGCGATCGCGGCTGAGCCTACCCCCGCCTCGTTGGAAAACGAGCTGCGGCGAATGCCCTGCACCATCACACCAACGATGCCGCCCACCGCCGCCTGTGGCACAAACGCTTCTCGAAAGATAGTTGCCACCGCGCCCGGCACCTGCGGTAAATTCGCCAAGATCACCACCAGACAGGCAATAAAGTAGATGACGGCCATCGCCGGCACTAGCTTCTCTGCCACTGCCCCGATCCGGCGAATGCCGCCAATGATCACAAACCCAGCCAGCGCCGCCAGCACCACGCCAAACAGCCAAGCCGGCAGGCCCGGCACCAGCCCTGCGATCGCAGCATAGGCTTGATTAGACTGGAACATATTGGCGCCGCCCAGGCTGCCGCCCAGTGCCAAAAGGCAAAACAGCACGGCTAGCCCCTGCCCAAGAGGGCGCATGCCGCGCGCTGAAAGCCCTTGATTTAGGTAGTACATCGGCCCGCCTAAAATCGTTCCGTCCGGCAGTCGACGGCGATACTTGACGGCCAGCGTACATTCGACAAACTTGCTGACCATGCCGCACAGCCCGGCAATCGTCAGCCAGAACATGGCGCCTGGCCCGCCCAGCTGAATGGCGATCGCCACCCCGGCAATATTCCCCAAGCCAACCGTGCCTGACACAGCCGTTGCCAGTGCCTGAAAGTGCGAGACCTCCCCATCGTCGTGCGGGTCATCAAATTTGCCCTGAACGACCTCAATCGCATGCTTCAGCCCGCGAAAATTGATGAACCCCATCCGTAGCGTAAAGAAGATTGCCGCTACAAACAGCCATAGCACAATAAAGGGAAAGCCGTTCTCGCCGCCAATTTTGAAAAACAGCAGCATCGCCATAAAGTCAACGATCGGCTGAAAGATAGCGTCGGCAACGCTGGCCGACTCGGCTTCCTGCGCTGCTGCATGAGGCGCTGCCATCACCATCGCTGCCAGAAACACCAGCGGTATCGCCCAGCGGCTCTGCATTAGTCGACTTGCACCGGCAGACAGCGGTGAACCCAGGTGCGATCGCGGATATTTCATAAGACGCTCTGCCCATTCATAACGATAGCGGCTATGTAGTTAATATCACGCTACCCGCAGAGAATATTGTTAATTTTGTTACGCTGAGGCGGTGCCGTCCCCGTAGTGGCGCAAAGAATAGCGGGCTTCTAGCCATTCACGCACTTCTGCGGCAGAGTAGCAAATGATCGATTGATCGGAGTATGGATCATAGATTCGCCAAGTTGTTTGCCCATCGGCGCGGATATGGTGAGAGATTTGAGGTTCGCTGCCTTGGGTGAGACCTGCGATCGCAGCTTGTCCAATCTGCAGAAGCCAGCGTTGAATAACCTGCCAGCCTATCATCCGGCGTGATGAACGAGGGGTAGGTAGCGGCTGTTGAGGTGAGGAAACGTAAGTCATTATCGTACCTCCAAAGTGAGAGAAGAGTCTATTTCTGGGGGCCATTCATCAAACTGTGGGAGCGTATCCGAAATCTCATGCCAGGGTGCTTTAGAGGCTACGAAGATATGCTCGCTGGGCCGCATCCCAGGATCGTCATCAACGGTTCCCACCACGACTTCGCCAACCTCGCCAAAGTGCAGGCTAACCAGCGGCGTTCCACATTTCTGGCAAAAGCCTCTCTGTCTACCAGGCGAAGATTCATACGCTTGAACAAATGTCTCACCTGACGTCCATCGAAACTGGTCTGGGTCGATAATTCCCCAGGTTGCAAATGCGGCCCCGTGAGACTTTCTGCAAATCGAGCAATGGCAGTTTCCCATTACTTTAAATGAGCCTGTGATCTCGTAGCTGACAGCGCCACATAAACAGCTGCCTCTGATTGTCATGTTGTCTCCTCCTGCTATTTGCCTCTCGAAACGCGATTTTGCTGTAAGTTCTGTAAGCTCCATAGACATTCCCTCTTTAAGGCGAAGCTTCGTAGCCAGCTGTCAGCCATTGGGCACAGTCTGCGCCAAGGCGCTGCAAAGCGGTTGTTTCATATCGCTGGCTGTCTTCGGCGGGCAAGCTATCTTTCCAGCGACCGTTGGTGCCTTTGTGAACAAAAGTCTGCGCGCCCCCGTCCCAAAATACGCCGCCTAGGGGCGCACTCTTCGACGCATGTTGCTTCATGTAGTCAAAGCTGCAGTGCTCTAAAATAGCTGGCCATTGGGCTTCGTCGATAGCAATTTCGAGAAACTCGGCGATTTGTCGAATTTGGCCAGGCATGTCCTGCTTTAGATTGGCATAGTGCAGCAGCTTGACATTGGGCAAGTGGCGGATATCCCACCAGGATTTGATATTTTCCCAGAATGACCAGAATGGATAGCCATCTTTTGCGAGCCACTCGCGAAAGTAGTCCAGGATAGAGTCGGGAGGCTTCTCTATCGGTGGGCCAACTCGTCCGGGCGTATCATTAAGCGCCGCATAAAAGGCATCGTTACCGTTGGCGTGGTGGTTGTACAAGCTCCAGACCACATCTCGCCCGTCGCGAGCAATATAGAGATATTTAGCTTTGGGTGAAAAGACTAGCGCGTCAACCGGCAAATGGGTTTTGATGAAGCGCCGATGGGTTTGCGCCTCAACTTCTGGCAGCTTGACATCTTTGGGCGGTATCCGCAGGTCTAGCCAAGGAGAGAGTTCGGCAATTGGCAGATCGTCTGCGCCCTTGAAAATCAGCTGGCCGACAATTTGCTGAGTCCAGGTCGTGCCTGATTTGGCATAGCTGCCGATGATGATGTCATCGTCGCGAAACTGAAAGTCGTTCCAAATGGTGGAATCAAAGTGATGGCTTTGGAGCTCGCGAGTCTTTTGGGGCCAAGCTATCGGGAACTGGTCGCTGGGAATATCGCGGTCAGCTAAAGACCGAAGAATTGTTTGAGTCATGATTATCTCCTTGATGAGTCTTGAGAAATGGTTAGAGCGAAGGGGGGACTACAGCCCTTCAATAAAGACGACATTCGCTTCTGAAGCAGACAGTCGCAGTGCTTTTAGTTTCGAATAGTCAGGTGAGTTGTACCACTGATGGGCTTTCTCTAAAGTAGGAAACTCAATGAGAACCGGAAATGTAGGCTGCCAGTTTCCTTCTATGATGTTGAACTGGCCGCCTCGTACAACGCATCGCCCTTCAAATTTTTCGACAGTGGGTGTGACTTGGCTGACGTAGGTGGTCAACTTTTCGGGATCAGAAACTTTAAGAACATCAAAAAAACAATAGGCGGACATGAGTACTCTCCTTTTTCTAGCGATATGGCTGTTAACTATCGGCAAGGGGCTTCAAGGTTCTGGTTGTGCGGGTACAAACTGAGTCAGCGCGAAAACATACTCCTCAGCGGCTTCGTCATACGTGATGCGATAGGCGGTAGGATAGCTGCCGGCTCGGGTGTAGCGACTTGGCACAGCGAAGGTACTTTCATCGTCTTGCTGGCTCTTTAAAAAAGCCGTCGTCACCATGGGTTCAATAAAGGTCATCTCGCCGTCATGGAAGCCGTAGATAAGCGTGCGCGAGAATCCATGAGGGGATCCCTGCAGCTCCTCGGCAGCAGTATCCACCCAGTGTGATCCCATGCCTGGTTCGGCACTGTCAGGAGCCATCACATAGCCCGTAGGCACGAGTTCTGCATCAGGCGTTTTGTAGACCTTGCCGAGATTGGCACCGACGGCCGTAATCTCTGCTCGCTGTTCAGGCGTAATGGTGTAGAAGTGAATATCGAAATGAGGCTCGCCATAGATGGGCATCGGATCGTGACCGTGCGATCGCCAGTTAAAGCCGATATGGTCAAATGCTGTTCCGTGAGCCTGAGTCGGTAAGGGCAAAACCACTTCGGCTGCATGATTTGGCAGGTTGTCGAGCGCTGCCTCAGTCAAAATCACCCCAATCTCCTGCGGTCGACTCCGAGCGTCAAGCTCGACATAGGCCCGAACGGTGCCCGCTCCTAAGGGATGAAGATCGCCTTCAAACCGCAGGGGGGCCGTAGCATGAACCAAAGCTGAAGAGACTGCATTGGGAGACGGCAGCTCTATGCGAGCCGTTTGAAAGCAGCTGTTTAGGGCAAGAACAAAAGCAGCAGACGTCATGAGGTAGGTAAAAAATGAGTACCGCATAGGAACTCCTTCAAAAGCATGAGCGGGATTTAGGGGCGCGGCAGCCGCCCCCCGTTGCGATATCTGAACTGTTTAGACCGTTAAAAGAGAATGGAGGGCAGAAACGCGCCCTGTGGCGGGTTGTATAGACCTAAGCTCATCAAGGTCATTGGCTGTACCACTCGCAGGCCATGCTCTAGACACCAGCGGAACAGCTGACTGTTGCGGGTGGGCATGAGAAATCCGGGGCCTGCGAAGGTTTGGGCAGCCCCAATGAGGGCTTTAATGTCTTCGTTGGTGGCGCCGACTGCATGGCCAAAGAAACCGATGACCGTAGCGTAGCCGGTGATGCGATCGCAGTGCTCAACGACGGTGGCGGTGCCCTGCTGGATTGCCTGCCGCAGCTCTTGAGCGCGATCAAAGCCGTGAACCTGCTGGCAGAGACGGCTACAAGCAGCCAGGTCTGCCTCAGTGGCTGCTCGGACAAGGTAGCCGGGAATATTCAAGTTCAAAGGCTGTCCCTGCAGGTTCGCCAGCGGTTCTTGCACGTCGAACCCGAGCTTGGTGTAGAGCGACAAAGATCGGTTGTGGAACGCGGCCTGCACCAGTCGCACCCCAGCAAAGCCCTGCTGCCGCGCCCGGTCTAATACGGCTTCCATCAGCCGGCGACCGACCGAGACGTTTTGGATATTGGGCGCAACGGTGATTGGACCCACGCCTGCGATCGCGCTCCCTTCCAGCAAAAAGTTGCTGCCCAATACTTGGCCAGCCCTCTCTGCTACCACTGAATAGGTCTCTGGGTGGGTAAACAAAGCTGACATCATTTCTAGCGTCACCTCAACAGCTGGAAAGTCAGGCGGGAAACCGTGCCGATCGTTGATTGCTTTGAAGGCTTCGTAGCAAATTTCGGCGCAGATCTGAGCATCGGTGGAGGTGCCTCGCCGCAGCTGTAAAGTCTCGTCTGACATAGCCGTTGTGGCTGCTATCGGGCTTTGCGCCATGGTTTGCGCTGTGGCTTCCATCGTTGTTGACATGGTTACTATCTCCGAGCCTCTACAAGGACGAGCTGATCAACCATGCCAGCGAGCCGTTCAGGGCTAAAGGCCTCAAGATATTTCGCTGTCATGGCTGGGGTCAATAGCTCAATCATCAGCCAGTTCTCAACCCAAAACTCAATCACATCAAACAGTCCATCTCGACTGCAGGGCAATACCCGCCAGCCTTCGCGAGCAGCAATTCGCTCAATCTTTTCTAGGCTGATCGGCACTGAAATGGCTACGTGGAACGATACATAGTGAGCGACCTGCGGCCTCAGTCGAAAGCCAGCCTGTCCCTCATGGGCATCGGGAATCAGCTCTGAGCCGAGGGGATAAATCTCAATCATCGTGCCAAATTCATCGCCAGCTAGCGCAACATAGCTATTAGGATTAAAGGGAAAAGGCGCTACCTGGCCCTGTAAGATTTCGGCCATGACCTTGGCAACGTGGAGAGGATTATTAGCCGCAACTGAAAAATGGTGAAGCATGTAAGTACTCCTTGATGGGTTGTTTCAATGTGGTTTCAATACAGACGTGATTGTTTCAGTACTCCGGTGCGTGACCTGAGGCTGTGCCTCATTCAGAGAGGGCTTCAGCAAGCGCTCGTAGCAGCTTGGCGCCATCCCCTTGCCAGGCGCTCCCATGCATACAGGCCAGCACTTTCGGCTCGGTTGCGGCCAATCGCTCTAACAGCTCTCGCCCATTCTTCGTATGCGAGTAATAGTCCATCTGCTGTCGGAAGGTCTCGCTCGGTCCGAGGATGTCTGATTCTGTTAAGGGAGGTAAGCCTGTATCTCCTTGTGTGAACAGATCTCCGCAAAACAATGTCTGCGTAGCCTCTTCCATCAAATAGCCACACTCCCAGGCATGAGGTAGGTGCGGTGCATCAAACCACCGAACCGAATGTTTCCCGACCGAGAGTATCTCTCCATCCGCGAGCGCCTGTGGAGCCCGATCTGCGAGATCTTCGATAGATACCATCGCGGCAACCCTGCCGAAAGTGC
>JAAHIA010000199.1 GCA_010671975.1 Leptolyngbya sp. SIO4C1
TCCGTACTGTTCCCTTGCAAGTGCTGCTGCTGTATGACCTCTACCTCTACAAATTCACAATCGGCTACCGACTCGGTTAAACCGCGACGGCGGCGGGCGGGCTGGCTGTGGCCGATTCTCTGGCTGAGTTTGCTAGTGGGGTCGTCGACGCTGGGAATTTGGGCATTGGCTTGGATGACGCGCATTCCACCGCTGCCGGATTGTCAGAAAATCTCTAATTTTAGTGCCGATAGCGATCGGCTGTACTGCGCTAAAGCTGACGTAGAGTCAGGGTCGGCTGAAGACCTGGTAGCAGCAATCCAACTGTCGTCTCAATGGGAGAGCGATCATCCACTGTACAAAGATGCTCAAAAGCAGCTCAATCGATGGTCGGAGGCGCTGTTTGAGAAAGCGCAGCAGCGGATGCAGCAGGGCGAGCTAGAAGAGGCGATCGCGCTGGTCCAGCAAATTCCTGAGCAAACGACGGCGCATGCGGCGGTAGACGATGCGATCGCTAGCTGGCAGGCAGAATGGCAGCAGGGAGAAGAGATTGCCGCTAGGGTGGAAGCTGATATTCAAGCCAACGACTGGGAGGCCGCGCGTAAGTCGCTGCAGGATCTCAAGCTGCTAAAAAGCGACTACTGGCTTGCGCAGCGGCATCAGGCGCTCTCACAAAAAATTCAGCGAGAGCAGACAGCAATAGAGCGGCTAGAAGCGGCGCGCGACATCGCTCGCTATGGCGATATCGAGTCCGTCACCGAGGCGCTGCTGCTAGCGCGCGAGAGCGATCCGCAGACTCAGGCCTGGGCTGAGACGCAAGCCGCAATTGACGACTGGTCTGAGGTGCTGCTACAGCATAGCTATCGCAAGTGGGAGCAAGAAGATATCGACGGCGCGATGGCCGTGATTCAAAAGGTGCCGGTTGATGTGGCTAAGTCATCGGAGGCACAGGACCTGATTGATTTTGCTCAGGCAAAGCGGCTAACCGATCAGATGGAGCACAGCTGGGTACCGACCTATGGCAAAATGCTCAATCTCGTCGAAGCCGTTCAGGCTGTTCAAGACATTCCAGCCAGCAGCCCCTTCTATGAAGAGGCCCAAACCAGCGCTCGCACTTGGATGCAAAAGCTAGAAGACTTACAGAAGCTCTATTTTGCCGGTCTCATCGCTCAGTTTGGCCAAAAGCCGGCCTATCGGCTAGCCATCGAGCAAGCGGCTCAAATTACGACCGAGCGGCCGCAGCGCATTCAGGCCCAAACGCTGATTTCACACTGGCATAAGGAAATTGAGCGAATTGAAGATCGGCCCTATCTAGCTCGCGCTAACCGGCTGGCAGCCTCAGAAGACAAGGCCGGCTTTGAAGCGGCGATCGCAGAAGCTAGCAAGGTCGAGCTGGGCCGAGCGCTGCGCATTGAGGCTCAAACTAAGATTGCCGAATGGACCAAGCGTGTCCAAATCATTGAAGACCAGCCGATTATTAACCGAGCGGTGGCGCTGGCTCAGGAGGACAAGCTGCGCGATGCGGTGGCAGAAGCGAATAAAATCGAATCTGATCGCGCCCTTTACGACAAGGCCCAGAAGCTAGCCAGCGGCTGGACCCGTCAGATCCAAATCGCTGAAGATCAGCCAATTTTGCGTCGGGCTGAGAGCCTAGCAGCGCGCGGTCGGCTCTCCGATGCGATCGCGGTGGCCTCACGAATTGGTCCTGGCCGCGCCCTCTATGGTGAGGCCCGCTCGGCCATTGCTATCTGGGATAATGAGCGTCAGGCTATCTGGGAGGCGCAGCAGCCGGTCTACGAAGAAGATGTCTACTATGAAGACGAGTATTATTACGAGTAGGATTCTAACCCCCCTGTTTTCTTCCCGGCGGTTCTTTGCATGAGCGGGCGTCCGCTGCAGCTGATGCTCATTGATGAGGATCCAACCTTTCGGCTGGGACTGCGCGTTTGGCTAGAGCAGCTGCCCGGATTTCAAGTTGCGGCTGAAGCTGGCAATGCAGAGACAGCGCTGGCGCTGCTGCAATCGCGATCGCAGGCGCTAGAGGGGGCGTTTGACAATCCTCGGCTGCGCAGCCAAGCTCTGCAGCCAATCGATCTGGTCATTCTAGATATGGGTCTAGGCCAAAGCGACCCGCAGGCTATGGCCGGTTTAGATCTGTGTCAGGCGATTAAGACAGCTTTTCCAGCGCTGCCGGTACTGGTGCTCAGCGCTCAGGCTGAACCGGTCTTAGAGGCAGCCGCCCGCCAGGTTGGTGCGGATGGCTACGGTACCCGAGGCATGCCGGTACGGGCGCTAGCGCAGCTCGTGCGCCAGGTCGCTCAGCGCACCTCAGCGCAGCGCACCTCAAGCGAGTGGGTTCGGCCTGCGCCCGCTATGTCAGCTCAGATTCCTGGTCCATTGACGGCTATGCGGCTAAGCATGCGCCTGGCTGGCCTGCAGCAAATCGATGCCGCGCTGGCCGATCTGCAAACGCTGCGCGAGCAGGGACGGCTGGCTTGGTTAGATCAGCTGGTGTTAGACGGCCGCACCCGCGAGCTAAAGGCCGCGCGCTGGCTGATGAATCGGCTGTGGGCCACGCCGCAGTTTATCGATGCGGACTGGGCGGCCGCACCGCCGCGTCAGACGGTCTCGCCGCGACTGTCCGAGTCGGGTCCGCTGGCAGCGGTCGGCACATCAGCGCTGCGATCGCAGCCGGGCGATTTGCCAGCACAGGTGTTTGAAGCCGTCTTCAGCAAGCTGCAGACGCCGCTTGCCAACGTTAGCCCGGTGCCTTTGGAAATTGACATCTTGCGCAGCGACAAAAAGCGCGAGCTGCTATACATCATCTTGCGCCAGCTAGAGGAGCTGCTCAGCGATCTGCAGCAGTCTAATCTACAGCCGGGACAGCTCAGAGAAAAGGCCTCTGCCGTCCTTAGCGATCTTTGGCAAGCAACGCTTGAGGAATTTTTTGGCAAATACTACACCGTCCGGGTGAATGCCGTAGAGCAGGAGGTAGTCACCGTTCTGCAGCAGGAGCGCCACATCGTTCGAGCGGAGATGCTCAGCCGTATCCCGTTTGTCCCCGCGCTGCTGGGTCACTGGCTGTTTGAAGAACCGCTCTACATTGACGGTTCGCCCTATTTAGCCACCACGCCCGAGGCCATGCGTCAAAGCGAGCGGTTGTTAGAAAACCTGCTGATTCAGATGGCGAACGCGGTGATGCAGC
Source organism: Leptolyngbya sp. SIO4C1 (assembly GCA_010671975.1). Lineage (GTDB taxonomy): Bacteria > Cyanobacteriota > Cyanobacteriia > Phormidesmidales > Phormidesmidaceae > SIO4C1. Next base: position 3,185 of record JAAHIA010000199.1, read on the forward strand.
CGCTGCTCAATCGCTTGGCAGACGTCGAGGCAATCAAGAAAAGCCTCTATAGCCGGCAGCTGATGTCAACCCGCGACATTGAGCGGTTTCGTAATGATTTGGCCTGGCGCTATCGCTGGGACCAGTGGGTGAATGAGCCTAAAGCTATCTTTGAAAGCCAGTATCGACTGCTGACCTTCACACCGCGCGGCATTGATCTAACGAGCGTCTATGCGCCGCGTCGCGATGAGCTAGAGCAGCTATCAGGGCTGCAGTGGGCGGTCACGGTGGCGTTAGAAACCCGAGACGCGCTCGCGCCGCGCCTGCGCCGGGCTATTTCGTTTGTCGGCAGCGGCGTTGTCTATGTGCTGACTGAGGTAGTGGGTCGCGGCATTGGGCTCATTGGTCGCGGCATCCTCCAGGGGGTTGGCAGCGCCTGGCAAGATACGCGCCGATCGCGACAGCGCAAGCGCCCTGAGTTTAACGAATGGGAGTAGGGCTAGCTGTCTGAGCTAACGGTCTGTAAGAATGCTTGAATCTGCTGCCACACGCGCGCTAGCAGATCTGGGGCTGCGGCATCAAACCAGACTATCTGCTTGTCTTTGCGAAACCAGGTGCGCTGACGCTTGGCAAACTGACGGGTGTGCTGCACCGTCAGCTCAATCGCCGTTGCTAGGTCAGCGTTGCCAGCGAGATACTGCTGCATCTCAGCGTAGCCAAGCGTCTTCAGCAGCGGCAAATCCGCACCGTACTGCTTGATCAAATAGCTCACTTCATCGACGAGCCCCTGTGCTACCATCTGCTGCGTGCGCTGCTCAATTCGCTGAGACAGCCCGGCGCAGTCGAGCCCAATTGACAGGATTGGATAGCGAGGCGGGCGCTCACCCTGCTGAGCTGAAATTGGTCGGCCGGTGACATAGTAGACTTCTAGCGCGCGCAGCGTGCGCACCCGGTCGTTGGGATGGATGCGCAGCGCCGCAGCCGGGTCGATCTGCTGCAAAAACTGATAGCAGTGAGGCTGACCTAGCCGGCTGAGCTGCGATCGCAGCTCAGCTTGAGGAGCCACTGGCGGAATTTTAAGGCCCTTTGCGATCGCGTTGATATACAGGCCGGTACCGCCCACAAGTAGCGGCACTCGCCGCTGAGCCTGGACCTGCGCTACAATCGCCTGGGCTTGCTGCTGATAGTCGGCCACCGTCAGCGTCTCAGTCGGGTCGCAGATGTCAATCAAATAGTGAGGCACCTGCTGCTGTTCAGCCAGAGAGGGTTTGGCAGTGCCAATATCAAACTCTCGATAAACCTGCCGTGAATCAGCGCTTAAGATGGCCGTATCTAGCCGCTGCGCCAGCGCTAGCGCCAGTCCTGACTTACCCACAGCCGTCGGCCCAGCCACTATAATAAGAGATGGTACAGATGCACTAAATTGCAAAATATTAAGGTTCGCGCTGAGCGATTCTAACAACTTGCCCCAAAGGCATCTCAATCACATAGGTGCACCCTATACAAAGAAGCTTTCCCAGATCCCTTCAAAATCGCTTATAACCCCTTTGTGCTAGAATTTTGGGGCATCTCTTCATTTTTTCCAAAAGCGCGGCTAGAAACCGACCACAGGAGACGTTATCACATGACAACCAACTATGGTGCTGAGCAGATTCAAGTTCTTGAAGGGTTAGAACCTGTTCGGAAGCGACCCGGTATGTATATCGGGACGACAGGACCGCGTGGCCTCCATCACCTAGTTTACGAGGTTGTTGATAACTCGGTCGATGAAGCCTTAGCTGGCTACTGCAATCAGATTGAAATTTCGATTAACGCCGACGGTTCTGTCACCGTCACAGACGATGGGCGCGGCATTCCGACTGATGTCCATCCGCGTACGGGTAAATCGGCGCTAGAAACGGTGCTGACGGTGCTGCACGCTGGCGGAAAATTTGGCGGCGGTGGCTATAAGGTCTCAGGCGGCCTGCACGGGGTGGGCGTCTCGGTGGTTAATGCCCTATCCGAGTGGGTTGAAGTCACTGTCTGGCGAGACAATAAGGTGCACGAGCAGCGCTTTGAGCGTGGGATGCCGGTCACCGAGCTGCAGGTCAAAAAAGACAGCAGCCATCCCAGCGGTACTCAGATTTCATTTAGGCCAGACACTCAGATTTTCACGGTTAGCACTGAGTTTGACTACGATACGCTAGCCGGCCGACTAAGGGAGCTAGCCTATCTGAATGCAGGCGTTGACATCACCTTTACCGACAATCGTCTAGAGCTGCAAAAAGACGGCAAGCCGCGCGTTTCTCGCTATCACTATGAAGGCGGCATCCGCGAATACGTTGAATATATCAATAAAGAAAAGCAGCCGATTCACGAAGATATCATCTTTGTCCAGAGTGAAAAGGACGGCGTTCAGGTTGAGGCGGCGCTGCAGTGGTGCGTCGATGCCTTTTCAGACAATCTGCTCGGCTTTGCCAACAATATTCGCACCGTTGATGGCGGTACCCACTTAGAAGGGCTAAAGGCGGTCCTGACGCGGACGATGAATAACGTTGCCCGCAAGCGCAATAAGCGCAAGGACAATGAATCCAACCTGGCTGGTGAAAACATCCGCGAGGGTCTGACCGGCGTGATTTCAGTCAAGGTGCCCGAGCCCGAGTTTGAGGGGCAGACCAAAACGAAGCTGGGCAATACCGAAGTGCGCGGCATTGTCGATTCGCTGGTGGGTGAGGCGCTGACCGAGTATCTCGACTTTAACCCTAGCGTCGCCGATTCGATTTTAGAGAAGGCAATTCAGGCCTTTAACGCGGCAGAGGCGGCTCGGCGGGCTCGCGAGCTAGTGCGGCGTAAGTCGGTGCTAGAGTCTTCGACGCTGCCGGGGAAGCTGGCAGACTGCAGCTCCCGCGACCCAGGCGAATCAGAAATCTTCATCGTGGAAGGCGATTCTGCAGGCGGCTGTTTTGCAGGCGATACAAAAATTGCGCTGGTCGACGGACGAGAGCTGAGCTTTGAAGACATCATTCGAGAGCAGGCAGAAGGTAAAGAACACTTCTGCTATACCATTCGCAACGACGGGAAAATAGGGATTGAGCGAGTATTACATCCTCGCAGAACGAAAGTCGACGCTACTGTTCTTAAAGTCACCTTAGATAGTGGTGAAGAAATTATCTGTACGCCAGATCATTTGTTCATGCTGCGAGATGGTTCCTATCGCGCGGCACAAGCTCTGACGCCGGATGATTCATTAATGCCGCTCTACCGTAAGCTCTCAGATATCAAGGAGCCAGGCATTACCATTTCAGGATACGAAATGGCTTGGGATCCGAAGTCTAACAGCTGGCTCTTTACCCACAAGCTGTCGGACTGGTGGAATCTTTGGCAGGGCATTTACAGCAAGTCTGAGGGCGACCATTGCCACCATGTTGATTTCGATAAGCGCAACAATAACCCGACGAATCTGCAGCGTTTGCCGAAGGAAGCTCACTTAGACCTCCATCGTCAGCAAGCAGCAAGGCTTCTGCATCGTCCAGAAGTGGTAGAAAAATGCCGACAGCTGCGCCAAAGCGAAGCGTTCCGAGTTCGCACGAGCAACCGAATGCAGCAAAAAAGCGGCTATCTCGATTTGGCAGGCTATCGAGCCTATCGGCTAGAAACGGGCGATAAAACGCTGCTGAAGTTTGAGACGCTGCGCGATCGCTATTTCGACGGCAGTGCGGCCCGAGCGGCTGCAGCGGTTGAAAACTACAATCACCGCATTGTTTCGATTACGCCACTGACAGAGCGGATTGATGTCTATGACATCGAAGTGCCCAATACGCACAATTTCGCCTTGGCCAGCGGTGTTTTTGTCCACAACAGCGCAAAACAGGGGCGCGATCGCAGATTCCAAGCGATTCTGCCACTGCGGGGCAAAATTCTCAATATCGAAAAAACCGACGATGCCAAGATCTACAAAAATAACGAGATCCAGTCCTTAATTACGGCGCTGGGCCTGGGCATCAAGGGCGAAGAGTTCGATCCCTCGCAGCTGCGCTATCACCGCATCTGTCTGATGACCGACGCTGACGTTGACGGCGCGCATATTCGCACGCTGCTGCTGACGTTTTTCTATCGCTATCAGCGCGAGCTAGTCGATCAGGGTTTTGTGTATATTGCCTGTCCGCCGCTTTATAAGCTAGAGCGCGGCCGCAACCATCACTACTGCTATAGCGAACGAGAGCTGCAGGAGCGGATTGCTGAGCTGCCGGCCAATGCCAACTACAACGTGCAGCGCTTTAAGGGTCTGGGTGAGATGATGCCGGCGCAGCTGTGGGACACCACCATGAACCCTGAGACCCGCACGCTGAAGAAGGTTGAGATTGAAGATGCGGCCGAGGCTGATCGCATTTTCACCGTACTTATGGGTGATCGGGTAGCCCCGCGCCGCGAGTTTATTGAGACCTACGGGCCGAAGCTAAAGCTGGCTGATCTAGACATTTAGCTTCCGCCGTTATTTAAAGAGCACCCTGAGCGTAGTCGAAGGGTGCTCTTTTTACTTTGCAGACGTTTTGCCTAAGCCGCGACCAGCTGCCGCAGCACGTAGTGCAAGATGCCGCCGTTGCGGAAATACTCCACCTCGTCGAGCGTATCAATTCGGCAGAGCAGCGGCTCTTCTGCGGTGCGACCGTCGGCATAGTGAATCGTCACCGTTACCGTCATGCGCGGCTGAACGCCCTGATTCAGGCCGGTTAGGTCGAAGGTTTCGCTGCCGTCTAGGTTAAGCGTATTGCGGTTGATGCCATCAGGAAACTGCAGCGGCAGCACGCCCATGCCCACCAGGTTAGAGCGATGGATGCGCTCATAGCTTTCGGCCACAACCGCCTTTACACCCAGCAAGCGCGTTCCCTTAGCGGCCCAGTCGCGTGATGAGCCTGTACCATATTCCTTGCCAGCAATCACGATCAGCGGCGTGCCCGCTGCCTGATACTTCATCGAAGCATCGTAGATTGACATCTGCTCACCAGAAGGAATGTGCGTGGTGACGCCACCCGAGGTGCCCGGCGCCAGCTCGTTGGTCAGGCGAATATTGGCAAACGTACCGCGCATCATTACCTCGTGATTGCCGCGCCGCGAGCCGTAAGAGTTAAAGTCGAGCGGCACCACGTCGTGATTAATTAGGTAGCTGCCGGCTGGACTTTCTTTTTTGATTGCTCCGGCTGGCGAAATGTGGTCGGTGGTAATGCTGTCGCCCAGCAGCGCTAGCAGCCTAGCCCCGTGAATGTCGCCAAGGCTGCTGCCGTTGACCGAGGGCTGCATACCCTCAAAGTAGGGCGGATTCTGCACGTAGGTGCTATCGCTATCCCAGCCATAGGTCTGAGTTTCTTTCGCGTCAATCTTTTGCCAGGCCTGATTGCCGGTAAAGACGTTGCCATAGCGGCTGCGGAACATCTCGGGCGTTAGCGCTGACTCTAATACCGACTTAATTTCCTGCGTGGTTGGCCAGATATCTTTGAGATAGACCGGATTGCCATCTGAGTCTTGACCAATCGGCTCGGTCTTAAGATCGATGGCCAGACTGCCTGCGATCGCATAGGCCACCACCAGCGGCGGCGAGGCCAGATAGTTGGCTTTAGTATGCGGACTGACGCGACCCTCAAAGTTGCGATTGCCGGAGAGCACCGCACCAACCACCAGG